>CAYGMX010000041.1:0-12977 GCA_964351055.1 uncultured Loktanella sp.
TACATCCGTATCGGCCACATCAAAGTTCCAGCGCGAATATTCCTGTTCGGTCTGCCGGAAGATATCGCCATAGGTCAAAGGGATCGGTGTTTGGGGGTCGTTGAAGGGCATGTCCATGACGTGATCAACGCCCAGCACATACATCGCAAGACGCTCCAACCCATATGTCAATTCGCCCGAAACAGGTTTGCAGTCGTGTCCGCCGACCTGCTGGAAATAGGTGAACTGGCTGACTTCCATACCGTCGCACCAGACTTCCCAGCCCAAGCCCCAAGCGCCCAGCGTCGGGCTTTCCCAGTCGTCTTCAACAAAGCGGATGTCGTGAACGGAAGCATCAATCCCGATTACCGCGAGCGATCCTAGATAAAGGTCCTGCATATCGGGCGGCGATGGTTTGATGAGCACCTGATACTGGTAGTAGTGCTGCAAACGGTTGGGGTTTTCGCCATAGCGTCCGTCCGTTGGGCGGCGGGACGGCTGCACATAGGCGGCAGCCCAAGGCTTGCCGCCCAGCGCGCGCAATGTCGTGGCAGGGTGAAAGGTGCCAGCCCCCACTTCCATGTCATAGGGTTGCAGAATCGCACAGCCCTTGCCAGCCCAGTATGTCTGAAGCCGCAGGATAATCTCCTGAAAACTGCGTGGTTTGTCCGTCATCTGAACCCTCTTTCGCTATGGGCCGTTCAATAGGGTGCTGGACGACAAGGGTCAATTGGGCAACGGGTCAGGAATTAATGACATCTGTCACTTCAGTTTGTCTTGCGTCGATCAGCGGGGCGGGCCAGTCAACGCGAAACGGTGTTGTTATTTTCCCGAGGTCTTTCATGTTCAGGGCAAGTCTTGTTCTTCTTCTCCTCTGTTTGTCGGCCATCCCAGCAAAAGCGCAAGACAGCTTCTGGGTCCAGATCGAAGCCCGCCAGACGCTGACTGACGCGACAGAGCGCGCCCGCGACTATGCGCGCCGGTTCACCGATGTGCAGGGTTATTATCTGGGCGGTGGTTTCTACGGTATTGTTCTGGGCCCTTACAGCGAACAACTCGCGCGGCAGGAATTGTCGCGGCTGCTGGCCAGCCGGCAAATCCCCTCTGACAGCTATCTGCAGACAGGTCGCCGGTTTGAACAACAGTTCTGGCCGGTTGGTGGGGCGTTAAGCGCGACACCACAAGAGACCGAACAGGATAGTCTTGCCGCCTTGCCCGCTGAATTGTCCGGCAGCGCATTGACGCAGCAGCAAGAAAGTGTCGCAGAAGCCCGCGCATCCGAGGCCGCATTGCCCCGTGAAGCGCGCGAGGAATTGCAGCAAGCCCTGCAATGGACAGGGTTCTACAACGCGGCCATTGACGGTGCCTTCGGGCGCGGGACACGGCAGGCGATGGAGGACTGGCAGATTGCAAACAATCAGGACCCCACAGGCGTGTTGACCAGCAGCCAGCGCGCGCTTTTGCTGCGCCAGTTCAACTTTGATCTTGAAAGCGCTGGCATGCAGTTGGTCCGCGACACGGTCACCGGAATAGCGGTGCAGATACCCACAGCGATGGTAACATTCGCTGAATTCCAGCCTCCCTTTGCACTTTATACCTCAACCGGTGAACTGCCAGAGGCGCGCGTCCTGCTGATTTCCCAGCCCGGCGATGCAGGCCGGCTTGCGGGGCTTTTCGAGGTGATGCAGGTGCTGGACATCATCCCGCCAACAGGCGCGCGCGGCCTGACCGACACAGGATTTTTTATCGAGGCCGCAGGCGATGGCATCCAGTCCTATACGACCGCCAGCCTTGTCGGGGGCCAGATCAAAGGCTTTACCCTTGTCTGGCCACAAGGCGACACACGGCGCTTCGCGCGTATCCGCGATGTCATGCAATCCAGTTTCGCACCCATCGACGGTGTGCTTGATCCCAACCTTGTCCCGCCAAGCCCGGACCAGTCAATCGACATGATTTCAGGGCTTGCCGTGCGCCAGCCGCAGGTGTCCCGATCTGGGTTTTTTGTCTCTGCCGAGGGGCATGTCGTGACAACCTCTTCGGTGCTGGAAAATTGCGGACGCATCACGATTGACCGCGACACACAAGCCGAAGTTCTGCTTTCCGCGCCGGAGATCGGGCTGGCCATTCTGCGCCCGACAGAGCCGGTTGCGCCCATTGACATCTTTCAGATTCAGGCAGGCACACCGCGTCTGCAAGCGCCTATTGCTGTTGCGGGATATCCTTTCGAGGGGGTCTTGCCCGCACCTTCGCTGACGTTCGGCACGCTGATCGATCTGCGTGATTTGTCCAATGACACGCGCTTCAAACGGCTTTCGGTCCTGTCACAGCCGGGCAATGCCGGTGGTGCAGTGCTGGATGAAAGCGGTGCAGTGCTTGGCATGCTCTTGCCGCAGCAGGCATCAACAGGGCAGACATTGCCGCCAGAGGTGCATTTTTCGCTCAATTCGGCAAGCATTCTTGACTTGCTCGCGCAGGCCGGTGTGGCAGCGGCAGTGACCGATCCCGCGCCTGCGATCGGTCCGGTTGCCCTGCAACGCAAAGCAACAGATGCGGCGGTTCTGGTTAGCTGCTGGTAAGCGCCAGTGTTGACAGTACGCGGATCACGGTTGGCCCTTTGGTTGCAAGTGCTGTCCGAACCATCTGCGCAAATTCGTCGAGATCGGCGGGCTCCATGGCCGCCGCGCCATAGGCCTCTGCGAGCTTGAGAAAATCAGGGTTGCGCTGGATCACAGCATTCGGCGCGATCTGGGCGTTGACCATGCTGTCCTCGATCTCGCCCAGCTTGCCGTTGTCCCAGATGATGATGGGCAGGGTCAGTTCTAGTTCGACCGCAACGGCAAGTTCTTGCACCGTGTACTGAAAACCATAGTCGCCAAGGATCGCCACAACCGGCTGATCCCCGACACCGATCTTGCCGCCGATCGCGGCAGGCAGCGCATAACCCAGCGTGCCAAATCCGAATGGGTGATGCCAATGCCCGGGGCGATCCATCGGATAGACCTCTTTGGCGGCATAGGCAAATTGGGTCATGTCGGAATAAAGCATGGTATCAGCAGGAACCGCCGCCTTGAGTGCTGCGGCGACAGGCAGAATACCGGGGCGTTCCGCATCAAGTTCTGCGCGCCATCGGGCGCGTGCCTTTGCCACCTCGTCAGGGGTCCAGCTGGTTTTCCTGACATCCTCCAGCTGCATCAGGCACTCGGTCAGGTAGGCACCGGCATCCGCCAGAATACGGGTATCGGCATTGTGCCTGTCCGACAGGCTTTCCGGATCAAGATCAATACGCACCATCGGGCATTGATGCCCCAGATGGTCACGCCACAGATCAACCTCGCTCAGCCGTGTCCCCACGGCGACAACAAGATCGGCAGAGGCGATGACCGCCGCACTTCCCGCGCGCGGGAGCGCGGCCCCGAAATGCAGCGGGCTGTCATCAGGGATAATGCCGCGCCCTGCATAGGTCGTAAAAGAGGCTGCATTCAGCCGCAGGAAGTGCGGCAGCCAGCGATGGGCCCCCTGCGCGGCACCCCCGCCAAAGACAAAGAGCGGGCGTTTGGCCGCCTTGATCCGGTCTATCAAGGCGCTGTGCTGCGATGGGGAAGCCTGCGGTCGCGTGGGCCCAGCAGCGGCGCGCGCTGGTGCAGGTGGCGCCGCCGCCTCAAGTCTGGAGATCGGCACCTGAATGTGCTTGGGCAAGGGCACACCGGTTTGCATCTCGGTCAGGGCGCGGTCGATCAGTTGATAGGCCGCCTCTGCGCTCTGCGCCGTCACTGACCAGTCACAGACCGTGGCTGCGGCCCCTTCTTGATCTTTCATCTGGTGTAACTGCCCGCGCTTGGCGGCTGTTTCATCCAGAACAGACGAAATCACCAGCATCGGCACGGTGTCGGAATAGGCCTGCCCCATCGGGGTCATGATATTGCACAGGCCGGGGCCAGAGATGACATAGGCCACACCGACTTTGCCCGTCGCGCGGGCAAAGCCGTCGGCCATGAAACCGGCCCCCTGCTCGTGCCGCGCCAGCACATGCCGGATACCCGCCTCTTCGATCCCGCGATACATTTCCTGATTGTGCACACCGGGGATGCCAAAGATGGTATCCACCCCGCGATCCTTGAGCATATGCGAGATTTGCGCACCAAGGGGCCTTTTGGTCATCTTAGGGTCTCCAGAATTTGATCGAAAGGATTGTCAGCACCACCATGATCTCCAAACGCCCCACAAACATCGCGATCGCAAGTATCCACTTGGCAGTGTCGTTGATATTGGCGTAGTTGCCAGCAGGCCCGATCTCGAGCCCGAGGCCGGGACCGATATTGGCAAGGGCCGCCGCGGCGCCCGAAATCGAGGTGATGAAATCAAGGCCCGTCATGCCCAGCAGAACCGCCGTTCCGCCCAAAGTCAGGATGAAGGCAACCAGAAAGGCGATGACCGAGTTCAGAACATCCTCGCCGATGGGTCGCCCGTCATAACGCGGGGTGAACACGCCGTGGGGTGAATGGATCTGGCGGATTTGGCTTTTGATCGCGGCAAATACCAATTGGTAGCGGAAGACCTTGACCGAACAGGACGTTGATCCGGCGCACCCGCCGACCAGGCCGATCAGGAAGAACATGACAACCGGAAACGTACCCCATGCCATATAATCTGCGCTGGAATATCCGGTGCCTGAAATGATCGAGGTGACATTGAAAAGCGCCTCGCGGAAGGCAAGCTCTGTCATGACCCCTTCGCGGCCCCAGACCCATGAAGTGATCAACAGAACCGAAATCGCAACAATCCAGAAGAAGGTATGGATTTGCGTGTCACGCCAAAGCGGCTGCGCTGTCCCTGCCAAAAGCTGTACATAGCGCACAAAGGGCAAAGCCGCGAGCACCATGAAGAAGGTCGCGATATAATGCGCCCCTGCACCATAGATGCCAAAAGACGCATCATAGTTTGCCATGCCACCTGTCGAAACTGTGGTCATCGCGTGAACCACGGCATCAAACGCCAGCATACCGGACGCGGAATAGGCAATCGCGCAACTGAGTGTCAGGACGATGTAGATCACCGATATACGGCTTGCGATCTGGCCTGCACGGGGCAGGATTTTCCCCATAGTATCAAAGGCTTCGGTCCGGAAAATCTGCATCCCCCCGACCCGCAGTTCCGGCAGGAAAACCATGGCGACAACGACAATACCGACACCACCCAACCATTGCAGGATGCCGCGCCAGAGCTTGAGCCCGTCGGGCAAGGTCTCGAGACCGGTGAACACCGTCGCGCCGGTTGTCGTCAGCCCTGACATGGCCTCAAAAAAGGCATCGGTGAATGATGCATCCGTTGCACCCAGTACAAAAGGGATCGCGCCGAAAATCGGAAGCGTCAGCCACACCAGCGAGGTCAAGAGAAAGGTTTGCCGCAGCGACAGCCTTTGTGTCACGCCGTTGGCACAAGCCAAGGCAATCAATCCTCCGGTCAGGACCGTGATCACCGCGCTTTCAAAGAAGACAAACCAATGCGCGTTGCCCGCGACAAGGTCGACCACAAGCGGGGCCAGCATGGTGATCCCAAGCGACGCCACAAGCAGACCGATCACATATCCCACTGGGCGTAAATCAAGCATGGTGCAGCGTTGTCCTGAGCGCGCGCGCGTGTCAAGAACGGGCGACGGAAATCCGTGGCAGTGTCGTTAGACAATGACAGACACCACAGGGACCGCATCATGAATCAAATTCTCCTTACTTTGCTTTTTTGCCTGTCGCTGGGCAGCACCGCGACCGCCCAGTCCCGTCAAGAATTCGCTTATGGCGCCGATCCGCAGCAGCGAGTGGACGTCTATGGGGCGCAGGGTGCAGCGGCAGCCCCGCTTCTGGTCATGCTGCATGGCGGGGGGTGGCGCAGGGGCGACAAACGTTCTTTTGGTGTTTGGCAGGCAAAGGCTGCGCATTGGGTGCCGCAAGGCTATGTCTTCATTTCGGTCAACACACGGCTTTTGCCGCAAGCAGGTCCGATCGACCAAGCCACCGACATGGCCGCCGCTCTTGCGTTCATCCAGCAAAACGCCGCCCGCTTTGGTGCCGACGCGAACAAGATGATCGTGATGGGTCATTCGGCAGGCGCGCATGTGGCGGGCTTGGTCGCCACCCGTAATGATCTCAGAACCGCTGCCGGACTGCGCCCTTGGGCCGGCACGATCCTGCTTGATACGGCGGCTTTGAATGTACCAGCACTGATGCAGGGCACTCCACCGGCGCTCTACCGAACTGCCTTTGGCGACGATCCGGCCTATTGGCTTGCCGCCTCTCCTGACCTGCACCTGAGCGCGAATGATAGCGCTTTTCTGCTGGTCTGTTCGCGCACACGGCGCAACGCCTGCCCTGCCGCGCAAAGCTTTGCGACCATCGCAAGGCGCTTTTCGGTGCCCGCGACCGTTCTGCCCGAAGCCCGCTCACATCGCGCAATCAATACCGCGTTGGGTGCAGACAACGCCTATACCGCCACTGTCGACGACTGGATCAAGTCGACCTTGCAGTGACTTGAAACCGGCGCAGTATGCGTTAGCTCTCGCCCATGTTTGAACCGACCTATTCCCATGCGATTGGCCGCCTTCATGCCTTTGTGCCAAAGGCCGGACAAGCCTATGCCGCGCAGCGCAATTATGACGACAGGGCGCATGTATCGACCCTTTCGCCCTATATCCGGCACCGGATCATCACGGAAGAAGATGTCTTGCGCGCCACGCTGGCCCGTCACAGCCCCCGCGCCGCGGAGAAATTTATCCAAGAGGTCTTCTGGCGCACCTATTGGAAAGGTTGGCTGGAACAACGTCCTTCTGTCTGGACCGCCTACAAAGCAGAACTGAACGCCACAATAAACCGTGTCCAGACCGAAAGCGGTCTGCGCAGCACCTGGGAAGCGGCCTGCGCAGGAGAGACAGGCATTGCCTGTTTTGACCATTGGGCGCAGGACCTTGCGCAGACGGGTTATCTGCACAACCACGCGCGGATGTGGTTTGCCTCGATCTGGATTTTCACGCTCCGCCTGCCTTGGGCCCTGGGGGCCGATTTTTTCATGCGGCATCTGATTGACGGCGATCCGGCCTCCAACACGCTGTCATGGCGCTGGGTTGCGGGGCTGCAAACCAGTGGCAAGACCTATCTGGCGCGTGCGGACAACATCGCCAAATATACGCAAGGCCGCTTCGAACCTGCGGAATTGGCCAGTTTTGCAGCACCTATCGAAGGACCGCCGCACCCTGCCCGTTCGCCATTGCCGACCTCGGACATCATTGATCCTAATCTGCGCACAGGGCTCCTGATCACCGAAGAAGACCTCTCTCCGGGTTGGCTGCTGGATCAGTTTACGCCCGCGGCGACCGCAGTGGTGCAATGCACCATGGCCCGCAGCCCTCTTGCGGTCAGTGGAATGGTTGCCAGCTTCGTGCGCGATGCCTTGCAGGATAGCACAACGCGCTATGCCGCACGGCTTGGTCCCGTGACGCTCTGCGCACCAGAGCGGCTAGAGACATGGATGGCCGAAAACGCGCTTGATCAGCTTGTCACTGCTTTCTTGCCCGTCGGACCAACCACAGATGCCATGGCCAATGTGCCCATTGTGCAGGTGATCCGCCCCTATGACGCAGCGGCTTGGCCCCATGCAACGCACGGGTTTTTCCGGTTCAAGGACCAGATACCGCAACTGATCGGGCGCTTGAACGGTCTGCGCGTCGCATAAGACCGACTAATTCAGCCACGCCCTGTAGTCGCTGACCAGCAAATGCGTCGGCGGTACATCTTCGTCTATTGTCGCAAAGCGTCCAATCGGGGTGCGAAAAATGTTGTCGGTTTCATCATCGTTCACGGTTGATACCTCTCCGATCAGCACATCGCCCCCTTCGCCCCAGAAGGCGTGCCAGTCACCGGGCATCAGTGTCACGCTTTCACCGGGGGCCAGTTGCAGCTTTTGACCGGGGGCATAATCGACGCGTATCCCATCGCAAAATACGGTGCCGCCCTTGGTTTCATCAAACAACCCCTGTTCGTCAGAGCCGTAAAGCTCGATCACCAAGGTCGCGCCGCCGCGATTGATAATATCCTCGGCCTTGATCACATGGGTATGCATAGGCGAAAGCTGATCCTGCTTTGAAATCAACAGCTTTTCGGCGTAACACATCCCCCCGCCACGCTGCAGGTCGGCCAACCGGCCATTGCGCAGTGTGAAAAGGAACAGCCCCATTTCATCATAGCGCCCTGCCCCGTAGTCGGTGATGTCCCAGCCACAGCGTGCATCAATCACGGCCCGCGCGCGCGGCGCATTGGCTTTGAACGCCGCAGGCGTCCAATAAGCCCAAGGCGGCAGCGTGAACCCGTAGGACCGGATCATCGCGTCTGCTTCGGCCATGATATCATTAATGCGGGATCGTTTCATTGCAAACCTCGGTAATCATGCACAGCGATCCTTTCGCAAATCTTGCGCTGCGGCAAGCGGCGATCCGTCAGGCAAGCCAGTCATCAAGCGTCTTTTTCAGCGCGGCCCAATCGGTATATTCCTTGTCCTCATCGGGATCGACGGCCTGATCCTTCTGCGCCGCAATCCAGCGCATCGCCCATGACCTGAAGAAATCGTATTCGGAAAACCGGAACGCCCCGGCGACGTGCATGACCGTGGGCGGAGACCAGCCCGTCTTTTCTGCAAAACGGTTGACGCATGCGGTCAGCCCCGCCCAGTCGTCGACATCGGTTCCGGCGGCGGCCAGCGACACCGACAGAAAGGCTGCGCGCACTTTGGTGAGTGCGGCCGCCTTTGCCTTGGCCAAAGCGACCACCGATTTTTGATATTTGCCCGCGTGGACTGACCCCGCCAACAGAACCGCATCAAAACGGGCCAATTCGGCATCAAGCGCATCTTCGGCGCCAACCAGTTCGACGCTGTGGTTCTTGTCATTGAGATAATCAGCGCAATAACGTGCGATCTTGCGGGCCTGGCCCTCGGTCGAGGCATAGGCGATTAGGATATTCATCGGATGTCTCCTTGCTGCTGGCACAAGACTAGCAAGAAAACCGCACCGCCGGATTGACGCAGATCAGCCGTGGCGGGAAGGTGTCAGCTTGCTTTGCGCAGCCCGCGTGCGGACCATGCGCGGCAGGCCTCGCCGAAAGCGGTAAAAAGCGGACGCGAGACCGGATCGTTGATTGCATTCCATTCAGGGTGCCACTGGACAGAAAGCGTAAAGCCCGGTGCATCCGCGATATAGATCGCCTCGGGCGTCCCATCGGGGGCATGGCCGTCAATCACGATCCGTGGCCCGGGCGTTTTGATGCCTTGGCCGTGCAGGGTATTCGTCATGACCTTGTGCGCGCCGAACACGCGGTGGAAAGGTCCGCCTTCGGTCAGCGTTACTTCGTGGCGCAGCGCAAACTTCTCCTCCAGCGTGCCATCGGGCGGCATCCGGTGGTTGTCGCGCCCGGGCAAATCGCGGATTTCGGGATAGAGCGTGCCGCCCATCGCCACATTCACTTCCTGAAAGCCAAGGCAAACGCCCATGATGGGCTGGCCGCGTGCAACGCAGGCGCGGATCAGGGGCAGAGTGGTGCGGTCCCTGTTGCGATCAAACGTGCCATGCGCATCGGTAGCTTCTTCCCCGTATTCTTCGGGGTGGACATTGGGCCGCCCGCCGGGAAAGAAGAACCCGTCACATGTGGCCATGAGCTGATCGAGACAGGTGGCATCTGGGTCCACCGGAATGATCAGCGGCAAAACCTGAGACACGGACGCCAGCGCCCAGACATTCATCGCGCCTGCTGCATGGACTGCGTATTGATCGTTGATCAGGTGATTGTTCGAGATGATGCCAACAACGGGCCGCGGCATGTGCAATCCTTTCGACTTGCACCTTTCTTAACGGCAAATCGACCGGCGGAAAAGATGATCGTTGCGCACACTCGCCCCATCATGTCCGCACATGACCGCCGATTCAGCATATCGGCCTATATTTTAGGCGACCGGCGATGCCTTGCGTTGTTGGTCTAGGCCTCGCCCGCCAGCCCTGCGGCTTCGATCCCTGCCATCGCCGCGATCACATCGTTGTCTGATGTATCACCGGTAACGCCAACGGCACCGATCACAGACCCGCGCTTGTCCCGCACAAGCACGCCACCCGGAACCGGCACGACCTGCCCGCCGTACACGCCATTCACGGCGGCCATGAAATAGGCTTGGCTCTCGGCGCGGGCCATTTGCGCGGTGCCAGCCATCCCCAGCATGACCGACCCGTAGGCCTTGCCATGGGCGATCCCGAAGCGGCCCGGTGCGGCACCATCTTCGCGCTCGAACGCCTTGAGATGACCGCCCGAATCCAGAACCACGACCGAAAGGGGTTTCAAGCCCAATTCGCTCCCTTTGGCCAATGCCTTGCGGATGATTGTGCGTGCTTTGTTTGCTGAGATTTCTGCCATGGTTCTTGCTCCCCTTGCCTTAGTGATTGCGCTGCGCTTTGAGTTCCAACCGGCGTTGGTGCAGGATCGGCTCGGTGTAGCCGGATGGCTGAACGCGGCCTTTGAAAACCAGATCGCAGGCTGCCTGAAACGCTATTCCGTCGAATTCGGGTGCCATCGGGCGATAGGCCGGATCATCCGCATTCTGCGCATCCACAACCGCGGCCATCTTGTGCATGGCGTCCATCACCAATTCGCGGCTCACAACATCATGGTGCAGCCAGTTGGCCAGCGCCTGACTGGAAATCCGGCAGGTGGCGCGGTCTTCCATCAGGCCCACATCGTTGATGTCGGGCACTTTGGAACAGCCCACTCCCTGATCGATCCAGCGCACAACATAGCCAAGGATACCTTGGGCGTTGTTCTCGACCTCTTTGATCTTTTGAGCGTCTGTCCAGCGCTGGTACTGCGCCAACGGGATATCCAAAATCGAGGATACATAGGCACGGCGTCCGCCTTTGAGCAGCTTGGCCTGCACCGCCATCACGTCGACCTTGTGATAGTGCAGCGCGTGCAGGGTGGCCGCCGTCGGGCTTGGCACCCAGGCACAATTGGCACCGGCCTGCGGGTGCGCGATCTTTTGTTCCAGCATCGCGGCCATCAGATCGGGCATTGCCCACATGCCCTTGCCGATCTGGGCTTTGCCAGAGAAACCACATTCGAGCCCGATATCGACATTCTGATCTTCATAAGCGCCAATCCATTGTTTGCGCTTGATAAAGTCCTTGCGGCTGAAAGGGCCCGCCTCCATCGAGGTGTGGATTTCATCGCCGGTCCGGTCCAGGAAACCGGTGTTGATGAAAGCCACCCGCGATTTGGCCGCGCGAATACATTCCTTGAGGTTTACAGTCGTGCGCCGCTCTTCGTCCATGATCCCGATCTTGACGGTGTTGCGGGGCAAGCCAAGCGCATCTTCGACCATTGCAAAGATGTCATTGGTCAAAGCCACCTCTTCGGGGCCGTGCATTTTGGGTTTGACCACATAGACCGACCCGTGGGCAGAGTTGCCGCCCTCTTGCCTGAGGTCATGCATCGCGATCAGCACGGTGATCATCGCGTCCATCAGGCCTTCGAAGACTTCATCGCCATTGGAATCGAGGATTGCAGGATTGGTCATCAAGTGGCCCACGTTGCGAATCCAGAGCAGGGCACGGCCCTTAAGGGTCAGCCTGCCACCATCCGGCGCGGTGTAGGTCAGGTCTGGCGCTAGACGGCGGGTCATGGTCTTGCCGCCTTTCTGGAATTCGGCGGTCAGGTCACCTTTCATCAGGCCCAGCCAGTTTGCATAAGCCTCGACCTTGTCCTCGGCGTCCACGCAAGCCACGCTGTCTTCGCAGTCCATGATCGCCGAGACAGCGCTTTCAAGTCGCACATCGGCAAGCAAGGCCTGATCGCGGCTCCCGATGGGGTGGGCGCGGTCGAAAACCAGCTCAACGTGCAACCCGTTGTTGACCAGCAAGATCGCATCAGGTGCTTTGGGGTTGCCGCGATAGCCCGCAAATTTCGCAGGCTCGCGCAAGGGGTTGTCGTCGATCAGCAGCGCGCCATTCTGCACGTGGTAACGCGACACATCCGCATGGCTGGTGCCGACAATCGGAAAAGCCTCGTCGAGAAAGACACGGGCGCGCGCTACAACCCGCGCACCGTGGCCGCGATCATAGGGGCCTTTGGGTGGCTGCACACCCATGGCATCGGTGCCATAAAAAGCGTCATAAAGGCTGCCCCAACGGGCATTGGCCGCGTTCAGCGCAAAGCGCGCGTTGGTGATCGGTACAACAAGCTGCGGGCCTGGGACAGTTGCGATTTCCGGATCGACCCCTTTGGTTTCGATGCTGAAATCATCACCTTCCTCCACAAGATAGCCAGTCTCGCGCAAGAAGGCTTCGTAGGCAGTCCGGTCCAGTGGCTCGCCCCGCCGCTTGATGTGCCACGCGTCAATCGACGATTGCAGATCTTCCCGCTTTTGCAGCATCGCGCAATTGCGGGGTGTCATTTCGGCAACCAGCGCAGCAAAGCCTGACCAGAAGGTATCGCTGTCGATCCCCGTGCCATCCAGAGCGCGTATGTCGATGAACTCCGCCAGTTCGGTGGCGACCTGCAGCCCATGCTTTTCGATGCGATCTGTCATGACGACTCCCCTTCTGTCTGGTCCGGTATGCTGTGGCACACGATGGTGCTGTTTCCACGAACTATTGCAGAAGTTTCCGATAGGCAACAATCGGGAACCAGTTTTTGGAGGTGATCCGGTGATTACGTGCGACGCGCGGCTTTGCACCGGTCGGAGCAATAGCGGACCTGATCCCAGACCTTGGCCCATTTCTTGCGCCAAGCAAAAGGCCGGCCACAGGTGGCGCAGCTTTTCTGGGGCAGGTCGGATTTACGGCGCATCTTTGGCATGGGTTGTGATCTATGCCGCGTGCAAGGTTTTTCAAAGGCGGGTCCTGCCCCCTTTGGACAAAGGGCGGTGGCTATCCTTTTGTCACCGCCCTACCATTGCCGCAGCCACAAAGGATCGCCCGA
>CAYGMX010000042.1:0-4385 GCA_964351055.1 uncultured Loktanella sp.
CGACCAGCGGCAAGGCGGCGTAACCGTTCAAATAGGCAGGCACACCAACAAGCGGCGCAATAGCGATCGGCGCAAGACCCGTACCACCAAGCGAGCGGGCCACCAGATCGGCGGGCAGCCACGCCAACATCAGGCTTTCAAGGATAAAGGCAAGGGTCAGCCATTTTGCAAGGAACAGCGTTGTCTTGGTCCCTTCACGCCAGAACTTTGCGACGCGCGCATCCTCGCTCCAGAATTTCCAGACCACCGGTTGAACGGTGCGGACCTTCGCACCACCGCAGCCGCCATTGCCTACACCTTCACGCAAAGGATCGGACAATCTGCCCGCTCCGGACAGGAAATGCACGACGAAACCGCCAAAGACACCAAGGCTCAGCGCCGCGATTGTCTTTGCAATCGCAAACTCTACCCCAAGCACGCCAGCGGTCAGCACAAACATCGAAGGGTCCATCACCGGCGAGGCCAGCCAGAAGGCCATCACAGCGGAAAGCGGAACGCCCATCGCCAAAAGTGCAGCGATCAGCGGAATAACCCCGCAAGAACAGAACGGGGAAAGGCCACCGACAATCGCAGCGATCAGGATCATGACCACAGGCGATCCGGTAAAGGCACGCGCAATCAGACCGTCAGCCCCCGTCGCGCCCGCATAGGCCGCAATCCCGACAGAAAGAACAAGAAAAGGCGCAACATTCAGCAGGTTCTGTCCGGCAAAAGCCGCGGTACTGACACCAAGGCTTGGGGCAAAAATGAACAACAGGGCAAGAATACCGGCCGAGACAAGCCAGACCTTTTCCTTGACCCAAAAACGCGAGAGCGCGTCAAAAGCCCGCGACCGGACACCAAGAACAAGATCAGACATGGCTATATCCTTAAGTTTATAGTTGTTTCAGACACGCAATAAAAGCAACGGCCATCAAGCAGCATCCTTCCGCATGAGTTTGACGCCCGCGCAACATTCCGATGTCAGAAATGATACTGTTTGATACATGACATCGAAATCGACGCGATTGATGATCTGTCGCCCCTGCCGTTCCTGAAGCACAAGTCCGGCGTCCACCAAAGTCTTGAGATGATAGGCCAGTGTTGACGGTGCCATATCCAGAAGCTGGCCGATTTCACCGATATTCAGGCCATCCTTTCCGGCCCGCACCAACAAGCGGAAAATCGTCAGACGCGTGTCATGACCAAGGGCGGCGAGGGAAAGTGCAGCGGAGGCGTGTTTCATCATGCCATTTAATAAAACTATAAATATAGTTTTGTCAAGCGTCCGCTTGCGCATCGGAAAGCACAAGCCCCGCCTCTTTTCAGTGGCAGGGCCCGCGTCTGATGTGCAACGGGTGTACGTGATGACCTCACCGCCAAAAGGGGGGCAGTGGCGATGAGGCCAGTGGTTGCTGCGAAGTTAGGGCAGCAGCACGCTGTCGATCACGTGGATCACACCGTTTGATGCAATGATGTCAGCGGTTGTGACTGTCGCATCATCGACCGTAACGCCTGCGGTGCCATCGATATGCACCTCCTCACCATTGACTGTCGCAACGCTCAGGCGCTGGCCTGCAAGCTGGTCGGATGTGACCGCGCCTGGGACAACATGGTAAGTCAGGATCGCGACAAGCTGGTCCTTGTTTTCAGGCAGCAACAGGCTGTCGACCGTGCCTGCGGGCAATGCTGCAAAGGCGGCATCGGTCGGGGCGAATACCGTAAACGGACCATCGCCTTTCAAAGTCTCCACAAGGTCAGCGGCTGTGACAGCAGCGACCAATGTGTTGAAGTTGCCGTTCGATGCGGCGATGTCCACGATATCGGGCTCATCATTCATCATGGGT
Source organism: uncultured Loktanella sp. (assembly GCA_964351055.1). Classification (GTDB taxonomy): domain Bacteria; phylum Pseudomonadota; class Alphaproteobacteria; order Rhodobacterales; family Rhodobacteraceae; genus Yoonia. Next base: position 1,827 of record CAYGMX010000042.1, read on the forward strand.
GCACATGCGGCAGCGACAGCAACGCCAGCGGCAAGAATTGTGGATTTGATTGCAAAGCGACGGTTCATTGGGTGTCCTTTCTTTCCCTGTTAACGATCTTGTTACGGGAGCAAAGGAACATTGGTTCTCATTCTGACAATGAGTTTATGACGTGAAGTAAAGTGATCCAGTTGCAAAGGCGAAACGTAGGTATGCCCTACTTTTCCGCACAGTGACTACGGAATGCCGACTTGAGCAGGTCAAGCTCCTGCCGCAAGAGCGCCACTTCGGTCCGCAGGTCGTCGGGGGAGGGTTCACCAGCAACAACAGACAGTGTGCCAAGCGTCGCGCCGGATGCATCACCCATCACTAGCGTCTGGACACCCGCACTGATCACCGCTGGCGGAATCGGAACGCTGATCCGCCAAACAGCGCGGCTTTCGTCATAGGTGGTTGTCAGGCCCTCCAGCAAAGTATCCAGATATGTGACCGACACCGCAGGCGGCCTATCCGCTGTGCCTGCTATCTCGGCCTCCCAGACACCGGCCCTGATTTGGGAATTCACGAAAGGAGTGCTGCGCATCCGGTTTCTCCTCAGATCTCTGCACGCGGATAGCGGCACAGGGTCAAATCACGAAAACTGATCTTGTTCATCGCGGGGCGCGCGATCATCAGATCGATCCACATGCGTTCGGCTCGCTGCTGGTTCAGCCCGCTATAGGCCAGATCGAACTCCACCATCGTCTCTTCGGTGGCGTCAGGCAGGGTCAGCAGAACCTGTTCGGTATTGGGACCATTCTTGACGTTAAGGCGGGCATAGATCGGGGTGGGCTGCTCGCGTTCGATGATGGCGGCCAACCGGATCAGATGGTTCTTTTTGAGGTTCTCGCAGGATGCAGGCGGCACTTCAACCACAAGCGACAGATACGTTCCCTCAAAATGGAACACTTCAACGTCAATCCGATAGGGCGCAAGATCAGTATCGCGCAGGTTTCGCTCCTGCCGCAAAATGATCTCGGCCTTTTTGCAATCGTGAAAGACCACCAGTTCGTTGCTCAGTTCCATTTTCGCAAGGACCGGTGCAATGCCGCGCGCAAGAACAGGGCCGCGCCACGGTTTAGGACGCCAGTGCCAGTCCGTGCCAGAGGGACGGGGGAAAGCGGTGGCACCGATCCGCGGCAGGGCAAGGCGCGCTTCGGCTTCAAGGTGAAAGCTGCCCACATGACGCAACAGCTTTTTGGCGATCTCGTTGTGCTGCACAAGCGTTGCAAGATCAGCGTCCGCCACCCCGCCCACAGCCTTGCGCCACCGCAGGATGTTGCGGCGATGCAGGAACCGCGCAAGGCGGGTGCTTGGCAAAAAAAACATAGGCAGGTGTTGTCCTTGGTCCGCTTGATACCACTGTGCCAAAGCTGAGGAGGGATGAAAACCGCTCAGATGGCAGATGCCTCTGCTGGCTGTTCTTGGGGTGGCGCCGTGATTCCGTCCAGCACCAGCTTGAGCAAACCCGCACCCGGCCCATCCCGCAATGGCGCGGCGGCAAATCCGCGAACTGCAACAGTGACAAGCCGTCCATTGATATCGGCAAAGGCGCGCCATTCGGCATCCTGCAAGCCCGGCATCGGCGGCGGGCCCTGATCCTCGAAATGTACCATCACCTGATCGTTGAAAGCCTGTGTGGACAGGATTGTTACCTTTCCGGCATCACCATCCCTGTTGAGCAGACCTGCGCCTTCGGCGGTGATCAAGAAGTCCCGCAAGGCCAGTTCGTCTTGGGCAAGTGTGCCGCTCTCGGCCGGTCCGACCTGCACGGTGGCCAGCCCCATCACGTCAGGGGCCGGTGCCGGTTCGCCCAAGGCGGCACAAGACACCAGTACGACAAAGTCCTTGTTCAACTGGCTGGACACAGCGTCGATGCAATAGCCTGTTGGTGCGGTTGCGATAATCTGGCCATCGGCCAGTGAAACCGATCGCGCGGTCGGTAGGGGGCTGCAAGCCGTGCTGACCAGCAGCCCCAAAAGGCCGACGCAGAAACGAACCACTGTGTCAGAGGTCCATGTAGATGTGTTTTTCAGCTTTCGCACCGGGATGGGTGACTGCGCCAAGGCGCGCCCCGCCGACCAGTTGCGCATACTTCCAAAGCGCGCCCGAGGCATAGATCGTTTCCTTGGGGCCTTTCCACTTGGCCTTGCGCGCGGCAAGTTCATCATCGGTCAGCGCAACAGACAATTCACCTGTGATCGCATTGATCGTGATAACATCGCCGTTCTCTAGCATCCCGATCGGCCCGCCATGTGCCGCCTCTGGGCCGACATGCCCGACGCAGAAACCACGGGTTGCACCCGAAAAGCGGCCATCGGTGATCAGCGCGACCTTTTTGCCCATGCCCTGCCCCGAAAGCGCGGCGGTTGTGGCAAGCATCTCGCGCATACCCGGGCCACCGGCGGGGCCTTCGTTGCGGATGACGATCACTTCGCCTTCTGCATATTCGCGGGCTTTGACGGCGGCAAAGGCCTCTTCTTCTGATTCGAACACACGCGCAGGGCCGGTAAAGACCTGCTCTTGTGCGGCCATGCCTGC
>CAYGMX010000042.1:4485-7406 GCA_964351055.1 uncultured Loktanella sp.
GTGTCGCGGAAAATCTCGCAGACATCCATCAGATCGAAATCAATGCCAGCCTCATGCGCGATGGCAGGCAGGTGAAGACCTGCGTTGGTGGAACCGCCGGTGCAGGCCACGACGCGGGCTGCGTTTTCCAGCGACTTGCGGGTCACGATATCGCGGGCGCGGATGTTCTTTTCGATCAACCGCATCACAGCCTCGCCCGATGCCACGCCATATTGGTCACGGCTCTCGTAGGGGGCAGGCGCGCCAGAGGAATTCATCAGGGCAAGGCCGATCGCCTCGGACACACAGGCCATTGTGTTGGCGGTAAACTGGCCACCACAGGCACCCGCCGAAGGACAGGCAACGCGTTCGAGGATTTCAAGTTCCGCATCCGTCATATTGCCGGCCTGATGCTTGCCGACGGCTTCGAAAACATCCTGAACCGTGACGTCCTTGCCGTTCAACCGGCCCGGCAGGATCGAACCGCCGTAGATAAAGACAGACGGTGTATTCAGACGGACCATCGCCATCATCATACCGGGCAGGGATTTGTCACACCCCGCAAGACCGACAATTGCATCATAGCAATGGCCACGCATCGTCAGTTCGACTGTATCGGCAATCGCCTCGCGCGATGCGAGCGAAGACCGCATGCCCTCATGACCCATCGCAATGCCGTCGGTGACGGTGATCGTGGTAAATTCGCGGGGGGTGCCGTTGCCCTTCTTGACACCCAGTTTCACGGCTTGCGCCTGACGGTTCAAAGAGATGTTGCAGGGCGCGGCCTCGTTCCAGCATGTCGCGACACCGACCCAAGGCTGCTTAATCGCTTCCTCGTCCAGACCCATCGCATAGAAATAGGACCGGTGCGGCGCGCGGGCAGGGCCTTCGGTGACGTGGCGGCTGGGCAGGTGTGACTTGTCGACCTGATCTTTGGGCATCTTCATTCTCCTCCGGAAACTGTTGAAATGGGTCTAAATACTGCGCTGGGCCTGCGCAAGCCCGGAACATGCAGTTGCAGCCACGATCTGTCACAGCATAGAGTCGGCTATGGGTGATCCTTACGCACGACATACAGAGTTTATCCGGCCCGCTTGGCAACGGACCGAGATGTGGCGCGTGATGGTCACTGTCGTCACCTTCGAGTTGATTTTCGCGCTCTCGCCAGAGGTGTTTGCAGCCTTGTTGCCGACAGACGCGGCGGTCGCGGCATTCTATGAGGGAACAACTGCTTTTGGCACGCTCGCGCAGTTCTTTTCCTTCGGGGTAACAGCTGCGGGTTTCATCGTGCTTGTGCGCCTGCTGCACGGGCGGGGCTTCTGGTCTTTGGTCGGTCCGGCAGCCGAGGCAAAGCGCGATTTGATCCGCGTGGCGTGGGCGGTCGGGATCTGGCTTTTCGCGCTGGAATTGTTGCCGCCGTGGAGCGACACCGCCGAGTTGGCCGAGGTGCGCGATTTCGGCATGTGGCTCGTTCTTGTTCCAGTGGCGATTTTGGCCCTGCTTGTGCAGGTCGGTACTGAGGAAATCTTTTTCCGAGGTTACCTGCAGCAGCAATTCGCCTGCATTTCGCGTAGCCGTTGGGCGTGGATGTTTGTGCCGTCCGCGATGTTTGGTGCGCTCCACTTCTGGAACGGAAACGGTGCTGCGGACGGAACCATGTGGGCGATCTGGGCCACAGTGCTGGGGCTGGCTTGCGCCGATCTGACGGCACGGTCTGGAAATCTGGGGGCCGCGATTGGGTTGCATCTGGCAAACAACGCCTTTGCGCTGCTCGTTGTGGGGGTCAAAGGATGGCCGTCATCCGGCGTGGCCCTGCTTTTGTACCCCTACGAAGACCCCGACCTTTACAGTTACGGATTAGAGACATTGTTGTCGCCATGGGTTGTCTTTCAGCTTCTGACGATGCTTCTTTCAATTGCAATCATGTGGCTTGCAGCACGGATTGCCATACAGCGCTGATTGCATTCCGCGCCGCTCCGTCCTATCTCAAAGGACGCAAACCCGTCAAAGGCCCGCACATGAACTGGATCACCAACTACGTCCGCCCCACGATCAACTCGCTGTTTTCGCGACGTGAAGTGCCCGACAATCTTTGGACCAAATGCGATGATTGCGGCACAATGCTGTTTCACCGTGAACTGGCGGACAACCTCAATGTCTGCACAAACTGCGATCACCACATGGCAATCGGCGCGCGGGACAGGCTGCGGTCGATTTTCGATAACGGCATTTTTGTAGAGGTCGCAGTGCCCGAACCTGTGGTCGACCCGCTGCATTTCCGCGATCAGAAACGCTATACGGACCGGATCAAGGAAGCGCGCAAGAAGACCGGTGAAAAAGACGCGATGCTGGTTGCCGAAGGCGAGATGGGGCGGACCAAGGTTGTGGTTGCGGTGCAGGATTTTTCCTTCATGGGGGGGTCCATGTCCATGTATGTGGGCAATGCCATCGTGGCGGCGGCTGAACGGGCGATTGCCCTCAAGACCCCGCTGATCCTCTTTTCCGCAGCCGGTGGAGCCCGCATGCAAGAGGGCATTCTGGGTCTGATGCAAATGCCGCGCACAACGATTGCGGTGCAGATGCTCAAGGAAGCGGGGTTGCCTTACATCGTGGTGCTGACCCATCCGACCACGGGCGGGGTGACAGCATCCTATGCCATGTTGGGCGATGTGCAGATCGCCGAACCGAACGCCTTGATCGGCTTTGCCGGTGCCCGCGTCATCGAACAGACGATCGGTGAAAAACTGCCCGAAGGTTTCCAGCGCGCCGAGTATCTGCTGGATCATGGGATGCTGGACCGCGTCACAAAACGCACGCACCTCAAGGATGAACTGGTCACGATCGTCCGCTTGCTGATGAAGCAGGATGCACCGGTCAAGGGCGACCTGCCACCACCGGACATCTCATCCGGCCCAAAGGATGAAATCGCTGCGGCGGAACAA
>CAYGMX010000042.1:7506-12764 GCA_964351055.1 uncultured Loktanella sp.
CTGACAGAGGTTCTGGACCGGTGCTATAGGGCCAACGGGCCGGACCCGATTACCTATTTCGAGATCACAACAGTTGCGGCCTTGCTTGCCTTCACGCAAACACCGGCGGATTACACCCTGCTTGAGGTCGGGCTGGGCGGGCGGTTGGATGCAACAAATGTGATCGCAAAGCCCGCACTCACCATCATAACGCCCGTTGATCTGGATCATCAGGCCTATCTTGGCGATACGCTTGCAGCGATCGCAGGCGAAAAGGCAGGGATAATCAAACGGGGCGTGACTTGCGTGGTTGGCCCGCAGCATGACGAAAGCATGGAAGTGATCGAAAAGGTCGCAGCGCGCCTTGGCGCCCCCCTTCTTGCTTATGGCCAGCACTGGCACGTAAGCGCCGAACGCGAGCGGCTGATCTATCAGGACGAGCGCGGGTTGCTGGATTTGCCGCGGCCAAACCTGCCGGGTCCGCATCAGGTGATGAACGCCGGTGCGGCAATCGCGGCCCTGCGCGCTCTGGGCAAGGACGAGGCCGCCTGCGAGGCTGCCGTCAGCCGCGCCTACTGGCCCGCACGGATGGAGCGGTTGAAAACAGGGGCGCTGGTAGAACTGGCCTCCCCCGCAGAGCTTTGGCTTGATGGCGGGCACAACCCAGCGGCGGGGCTGGTTCTGGCGCAGACCTTGCGGCAGATGCCACCGCGCCCGACCCACCTGATTTGCGGGATGCTGAACACCAAGGATATTGCAGGTTACCTGCGGCACCTTGCCGGTGTCGCCGACAGCCTGACTGCTGTCTCGATCCCCGGTGAAGCAGCGACAATCCCCGCGGCCCAGACAGCGGCCGAGGCGGCAAAGGTCGGGCTGGATGCAAGTGTCGCAGAAACGGTGCAGGCGGCATTGGTTACAATCACCCAAAAGGCACCCAACGCCCGCATCCTGATCTGCGGATCGCTCTATCTGGCAGGACACGTCCTGCGGGAGAACGGCGCATGATCCGTGGTCTGGCTCTTGTGGCGTCTTTGCTGGCCAGCAATGCCCATGCCGCCGATTTCTATTTCTGCTGGGAGGGATCGAACGGCTATACGATGACCGGCCAGATGAGCATCAATCCGACGGCCCTGAACAAACCGGTCGTGACGCAGGATGATGTGTCGCTTTTCCGGATCGCGGGATACCTGAACGGGGACCTTCTGGGCAAATGGGATATAGCGACCCGTGCAGACACGGCATCATGGGTCCTGAACTATGACCCTGCGCGCAGTGTTTTCATGACCCCCGGCGAAATGGGTCTGGGCGTCAGTCAGGCATGGAACGCCAATGGCAATGCCGACGACTGCGGCAACCCCGGTTTCGGTTTCAATCTTGGGAATTATGCACAGGATTTCTGCCTCAACGGGGTCTGGGTCGAAGAAAGCGGCATGCCGCCGGAAACGCCGTTTCTGGTCAGTCCGGTCCCCGTGGACCCGCTGTGCCGCGTCTATGCACCAACAAGTTGACCGATCAGCGAATCAGTCACTTGACTGCGAATCACTTCATCGCTTAGTGTCGCTGCTAACGTGAAGCACCATAATTAATAGGTGCGGGCGGGCAGTATTGGCAGGGCGAGCGGACGGGCCGGATGGTCTGTCTGCTTGTGCGTTTCTTACCTGCCGCACAGTCACCACCGACCAAACGACGATCCCTGTCTTTTGCCGCAATCCGCAACAATTTGCCGCCATGACTTTGACAGGTTTGCATCCCAGTCTGTGTCTGACTACGGTGCGATCAGTCGTAAGCGAAAGGTCTGGCAGACAGTGTTCAAACGATCAATTTCGGCGGCCGTCGTGGCCTGCATGGTTTCTGGCATCGGTCCGGCAACTGCCGACCCCGATGCGGGCGCTTACCTCGCGGCGCGGCAGGCAGGGCAGGCCAATGACTTCGTGGCTGCGTCGCGGTATTTCACCAAAAGCCTGATGTCAGACCCCGGCAACGCCTATTTGCTTGAAAATGCGATGACCACCATGATTGCGCTTGATCAGATGGATCAGGCGCTTCCTCTGGCGCAGGCAATGGTTGACCGCGGCTATGATGCCCCGATCGCACACCTCGTGCTCAAGATCGCGGATTTCAAGGAAGGGCGCTGGCAGAATATCTTTGCCGCGCTGGAACAGGGGCGCACAGTCGGTCCTCTTGTTGACGGGCTGTCCCAAGGCTGGGCGCATCTTGGGCAGGGGAACATCAACCGCGCAATCGCCAGTTTCGATCAGGTCATCGAATCCGAAGGGATGGGCGCCTACGGGATGACCCACAAAGCTTACGCCTTGGCCTCTGTCGGAGACTTCGAAGGCGCAGAGGCTATCTTTTTCGAGGGCGTTCCGCTGGGGCTGCGTTATACGCGGCAAAGTGCAATCGCGCATGCGCAAATCCTGAGCCAGCTGGGACGGAACGATGATGCCTTGGCCGTTGTCGATGCCGTATTCGGCGGGCAACTTGACCCAAGCGTTGCAGTCCTGCGCGAGGCTTTGGTGGCGGGAGAGGCGGTCGCTTATGATGCCGTCCGCACACCGGCCCAAGGGATGTCAGAGCTGATGCACGTGATCGCGGGTCTGGTGCAGGACGATGCGCCTGACCAGTTCACGCTGCTTTACGCGCGTGCGGCGACATACTTGCGGCCCGAAAACACCCCCGCTGTCCTGATGGTCGCAGGTCTTCTGGAAGATATGGCGCAACATGATCTGGCCAATGCGGCCTATGCCTCGGTGCCGCGCGATGATCCGTCCTTCCATGCCGCAGAACTGGGGCGCGCGGCGGTACTGCGCGCGGCGGGGCGCTTTGATGCGGCGATCGAGGTTCTTGAGGCGCTGAGCCGGACACATCCGGACCTGCCTGATGTCTATGCGACCAAAGGTGATACTTTGCGTCAGGCAAACCGATACGAGGACGCGATTGCGGCCTATTCGAGGGCTTTGTCGCTTTATGACGATCTCAGCGCCGCACGGTGGTTTGTGCATTATACCCGTGCGATTTCCTATCATAAGATTGATGATTGGGCCCCTGCCGAAGCAGACTTCAGGGCAGCACTCGCATTGCAGCCGGATCATCCGCAGGTCTTGAACTACCTTGGGTATTCCTTGGTAGAGCGCGGCGAAAAGCTGGACGAAGCCCTTGGCATGATCGAGGTCGCAGCCGCGGCGCGCCCTGACAACGGGGCGATCGTTGACAGTCTCGGCTGGGTCTATTTCCAGCTTGGGCGCTACGACGAGGCTGTCTTGCACCTTGAACAGGCCGCCTCGCTTGAACCGGTTGATCCTGTGATCAACGATCACCTTGGCGATGCGTTCTGGGCGGTCGGTCGTGTGATCGAGGCCCGTTTCCAGTGGCAGCGCGCCCTGTCGTTCGGGCCGCAAGAAACAGACGCTGTGCGTATTCGTGACAAGTTGGCCCGTGGTTTGGACCTGGTTTTGCTTGATGAGGGGCGTGCCCCCATCCGGGTTGCCAGTGGCGACGATTAAGTCCAGCGCCCCCGCCAAGGTCAATCTGACCCTGCATGTGACCGGACAGCGGGATGATGGCTATCATCTGCTGGACAGTCTTGTGGTGTTTGCAGGGGTCGCAGACCAGATCGCGGCGACTACAGCGCCCGATTTGCGCATCAACGTCAGCGGTCCTTTCTCGCCGGGTGTTCCTACAGACCAAAGCAATATCATGATGCGCGCCGCCGAAGCATTGCGTCAGGCGCGTGGTGTCACCAAGGGCGCATGGCTCACCCTTGAAAAACACCTTCCCCACGCCGCCGGGATCGGCAGTGGGTCCTCCGACGCTGCCGCCACGCTGAACACATTGGCCGAACTGTGGGATGTGGCGCCGCTTTCGGAAATGTCTGCCGAAGTTGTTGGCTTGGGTGCCGATGTGCCGGTCTGCCTGCGGGCGCCCAAACCGGTGCGCATGTCGGGGATCGGGGATGTGCTGTCAGCGGTTCCCAAGCTGCCTGCCTGCGCATTGGTGCTGGTACGGCCACCCGTCGATGTGCCAACCGGCGCAGTGTTCAAAGGATTGGTTACCAAAGACGGCGCACCGATGAGCGGGCTGCCCGAGGGGCTGGATTTTGAAGGGTTCGCACGCTGGCTTGCGCTGCAACGCAACGACCTGCAAACCCCTGCCGAGGCAATCGCGCCTCAAATCACCCAAGCCATTGCAAGGCTCAAGGCCATACCTGCGGTTGCAGCAGCAGGGATGTCGGGGTCGGGGGCGACATGCTTTGCGCTGGTCAAGGATATGGCAACAGCCCGCCACGTGGCACGGATCGTGCAAGTGGCGGAAATGAGCTGGTGGGTGGCACCGGCAGAATTGCTCTAGCGGTCCTCTAGGTCAGGGTCGGCGGATTGATCCAGCCGCTTCCACAGCAGACTAAGCAGGGTTTCACCGGCCAGCGGGCTGACGCAATCGCCAATCAGCACAGGCACCCCGAAAGGAACAGGGGCGGGCAAGGCCATCTGCGCGGCTTGCGACCGGCCCACATGCGGGATGCTTGAAAAATCGGTTGCGTCCGTCATACCCCGATCCTAGCGCCGCACCGGCATTTACGCAATTCAGACTTGGGCGCGCAGAAAAGTGACCCATGTGTCGCCATAGCGCCGCTGGTCAAGGCCGGTAAAACCGGGCGGGGCGATCTGGGCGCGGTTCTCTTCCCAGACAATCAGCGCATCAGGCGCGATCCATCCGGTATCCCGCGCCGCGATCAAAGCCTTGCCACCCAGACCCTGCCCGTAGGGCGGATCAAGAAACACCAACCCGCATGGCGCGCCTTGCGGCAGTTTGCTGGCGTCAAGAGCGATCAGGGTGGTTTCCTGCGTGCGGCGCAGCTTGGCCACATTCTCGCGGATCAGCTTTTGTGCCGCACGTCCATTATCCACAAAGGTCACATGGGCCGCACCGCGCGACAGCGCCTCCAACCCCAGCGCGCCGGTCCCTGCAAACAGGTCCAGAACCCGCGCACCGGTGACCGGATCACCCAAACGCCCGCCTTGCAGCACATTGAACAGGCTTTCGCGCACACGGTCGCTTGTCGGCCGCAGATGCGCCGCCGCATCGCCTGCGCCAACCTCGGCCAGCACTGTGCCGCGATGGGTTCCACCAATGATCCTCACGGTCTGAGCAGGGCTTTCATGTCGGTGGCGGGATCGGAGATCAGGGCGGGATCAGGGCTGCGCCCTGCCTCGATCAACCGCTTGCCGATCATATAGTTGCGGGCATCGTTCATCGCATCGACAGCAAGCAGGGTGTCACCC
>CAYGMX010000043.1:0-9488 GCA_964351055.1 uncultured Loktanella sp.
AACAGGAAGTCACCGAGGATTTGCTGCGCAGTGGCAGCCTGAAAGAATAGCCGCACTTCTTTGCAAAACGGGGCTTGAACCGCTGCCGCCTTCGCAGTATCTAGCCCCACGCTGATGGGATGTAGCCAAGTGGTAAGGCAACTGTTTTTGGTACAGTGTACCGTAGGTTCGAATCCTACCATCCCAGCCAGCTAACCTCCTTCATCGTTTCGTTGATCGGCTCTTCATAGGGGTATCGGTGTATGCTGCTTGAGGCACGACGGGAGTGCCCCAACCGTTGCCCCAGCTATGGCTCCTCCGGCTTCGCGTGGACCCTCAGGATCATCTCGAAGCCTGGCTCCCCATAGACCCCCTCCAAGGGGCCCGTGATTGAGTAACCGCTGACACTGTCGTCAAAGACTTGATCGACCTCGAACAGGTGTTCCGGCCAGCCATCGAAGGCTGCGATGACGACGATGTTCTCCTTCCTGAAGGTTATGGTAGTCTTGGATACGCATTGGAAATCCTCCTATGATTGGTATCGTTTTAGATACGGAGGCTTTCTCGGTTTCTTTGAGTGGGTTGGGACTGGGCTTGAGGGTCGTGACCTTGATCAGCGGGAAGGGACGAGTGGGGTAAGGAAAGGTGGGGTTATAACGGCCAAGACAGGACCTTCACGCTTCGCGCTGGGGATGAATGGCCCCAGAAAATACCTGCCACTCAAAACGGACTTCGATCAATCCAATTGCGGACCTTCAGCCAATTAGTGGCCTCATTCTATTTCAACAGACGCCGCCTCATGCTCTAAGGAAGGTGAATTATGATCTTGACGGATTAGTGAAGGAACTTCTCTTGAAGAACGCAGCATCAGTGGAAGACGCTTGGGAAAGCGATCGGTTAGGTTACAAAGAGATAGGCCACGCCTTCACGAACCTGATCCAGTCGATTGAGACAGAAAAGGTTATTTCCATCGAAGCCGGATTCGGTCGCGGCAAGACCTTCTTCCGCAAAGCTTGGGCAAAACATCTCAAAAGCTCGGGCGAAGTAGTCGTTGAAGTCGACGTGCAGCAGTCTGATCACTCTGGCGATCCTGTCATTACACTGCTCGGCGCACTTGTGGACGCGCTACCAAAAGGCGAAAAAGGCAAAGGCAAGAAGGCGTTGGAATCCGCCAAGAAGGTTGGGGCCATCGGTGCTCGCGCACTCACCCGCGCCATGCTTAAGTCTGGTGCAGACGAAGTGTTTGACGCTATCACCGACAGTGCTATCGACCAGCTTGAAGATTTCGATGCGCTGGATGGCGTCATCAAAGGCGTTGGCAGTGAAATGTCGAAGGTGGCAGGGCAACTGATAGCTTCGCAGATGGCCGCTGAAAGAGTTCGAAAAACTGAACTTCCTGAACAGCTTGAAGCTCTACGGGACGCACTAGTTGAAGGCGTTGAAAATAAGCGCGTTGTAGTGATCATAGACGAGCTTGATCGCTGCCACCCAGAATACGCGATTTCCTTCTTGGAGGCGACGAAACTTATCTTCGGCCAGTCTGGCTTCATCTTCTGCTTAATGATCAATGCGGACTACTTGGAGAGCCTTGCGAGACACCGCTTCGGAGTCGCAAAGGAAGACGAGAAATACCTCGATAAGTTCGTCGATATCCGACTGAAACTTGATCCAAAGCCGGACACGTTCAAGACCGCTGTGTACGAGTTGGCCTGTGATTTACCGTTGAAGATTCCGTTTGGCGAGAAAGAAGCTTTTTCAGTGGAGCGAGCAGCGGAATTAGCGAGCATACTCGCGGTCGAGTGTGGCTTCTCAATGCGAAAGACAAAGCGAATACTTCTAAAGATCGAAATTGCGCTGCGGTGCTACGCGGACCGTCCTCTTGATGCGCCTTTACTTGTCTTTTTGGCATTCAAAGACGAAAGCCCGTCAAGAGTTAATCAAGCCCACTTGCCGCGCAGTTTTCTCACACCCGAGGAAGCTGAAACGCAATTAGCACAGAAAGGAGATCACCTTTCCAACTTTGAACGTCAGAGAGATATTGACGGAAAAAGAAATGCGGTAGTGCATAAAAATGCACCTGAGCTATTGGATCTACCCCCGGATCGCTACTTCAACCCTAATGGCGAGAACTACAAACCTTGGGCTTTGGCCTTCATTGCGTTGGCGCCCCACTACATTCCATCCCATCGGAGCGTTCTAGACGGTGTATCTTCCGTACTTGTTTCCGAAACCCAAGGCTGACCCCAGCGAATGGTTAGCGCTATATGCTTGTACATGCTCTAATTTTTTTGATTGAGACGAGTATCTCCGGCGTTTGGCCTGCTCTCGACTCCATTGAGGCCGGGTGAGGTTTTGGAAACACTGGCAAAGCGAGCCGCTCTCATAGCTTCGAATGTCGACACTCCGGGCACTAGAAGCGTTTGATGTAGTCGAAGATATCGGCATTCACGACCGCTTATGGGAGATGACAGGGACTTTTCAAAATCGCAGTTGCTCGTCTCTGCCATCCGTGTTCGCGGCAACGAATGACCGCTTCCCGCCCAAAACCACAAAAAGAGTGAAACTTTTTTCTGCCTAGGCCCCTGCCGCTACACCGTTCTCAATGAGGGACGGAACGAGGTTCACTCTTTTCTGGGGGAGTCGCGGGTGGCTGAAAAGCGGTTCGGTGAGAGCAGAAACACTTGAAACAAAGCGGGAACATAGCTATATCACGGGTAGCACCGAAATTACGCGGTGTTTCGATCTGCCGAGTTTATCGGCTCAATTTTCAATAAGAGGAGGCTTACACACTGTATGGCCTATAGAAATATGATGCATGCACACAAACAATTTATTCGACAACTTAACCCAAGAACAGGACCAACTTATCCGGCTCTTGGCCTCACGCTACCTGCGGCAAGAGAATCGCTTCTACCACATCGATCAACCCACCCAGGCCCTGTCACGAAGGGACGTTGAGCAGACCTTCATGAATACGGTCGGGAGGGAGCTACCAGACGTGGCGCTGACCGTGGAGACAATGAAAGCCGTCTTCAAGGTCGGGATCGAGCTACAACATACCGATCAAAGTCGCAGTATTCCCGTCTGGAGCGGTCAACTCAAAAGCTACCCCGGTCAAGAAGACCGACTGATCTGGAACCCGAACGGAACGGTCAGCCTCAATGCCTGGAGAAAACCAGATTATCGCCAGCGAGGTGTGAACCGAGCGAGATACGGTCACTTCGCGCCGCTGTTTCGGACCCTGTTCCCGAAGCCAAAGGAACGGAGGATGGTTTTGGACTGGCTGGCCTGGACCTTGCAGAACGAAGCAGACCGACCAGCTTGGGCCTTGCTCCTCTACTCCAAGGCCAAGGGTACCGGCAAAAGCACCTTCTGTGACGTCCTGAAGAACCTACACGGGGTCGAGAACAGCACGACCCAGAACAACGTAGACAGTCTCGTCGCCCGGTTCAACACGCAGGTACTCACGAGCCGACTGGTGATCTGCGAGGAGCTGTCTCTGCGATCGGAGTCAAGGCAGGCCAATGCTCTCAAGACCTACATCACGGACGCGGACACGCTCACGGAAAGGAAAGGCCGAGAAGCGGAGAGAACGCCGTTGATCTCGTGCTTCGTGTTCACGACCAACCACCTGCCGACCTGGCTGGAGAGTGGAGAGCGACGCTACTACATCGTTCAGACGGATCATGAGGGACATGCCTCAGGACCGAAGGCCGCTGCCTTCTCTACGGTGGTGGCCAGGGTCTACGAGGCGCTGGGTAACCCCGACGAGGTGGCTGCCCTCTACAATGTTCTCATGCAGCGACGGGTCAGCGACGGCTTCAATCCAAAGAGCCTCAACACAGAGCGGGACGGAACGCCTGTGATGCGCCAGCTTCTGGGGACATCCGGTGAGACGATGCTGGAGCAGTTGGAGGAGTTCCTCGCTGACATGGGGCATGGCGTGATCCCGCAATTCACTGTGCAGGAGTACATTACCAAGGATCTGCGCCAGAACGGTAATCGGACCCGCCACATGATGCAGGAGCTTGGCTGGACCCAGGCACAGGTGAAGTGGGGTGGAAAGGACTATGCACGCGCCCTCTGGATGAAACCGGGCTTCCATGTGGCCGATGGCAACGTCATCAAGCCGGACGGAACGACTGAGACAATCAGTGACCACCTGAGAGAGGGGAGGTTTGATTGATGACCCAGCATTTCATCTTCCTCGACGACTCTGAACAACGCTGGACGGATATCCTCGACAACCATTCCGAGGAGGCTGAAGCACTAGCCAACCGTCTTGTGAGCGAGGGGACACGGACCGCAGAGGGCTGCATCGTGACGGACACCACGACCGTAAGAAAGGTACGGTTCCGGGGTGAACAGTATGCAGCTTACCGCTTCATCTTCTGCGCCCTGAACCGGGAGGTGGTCAGCTACCACGATGTTGTCCGCCACCGGTGTCATAACCGGCTGTGCATCAACCCGGAGCACCTGCAGAAGGGGACGCGGGCGGATAACCAGCGTGACGACTGGGATAACTGGGCCAACGGGATCGACCACCGGTACCTCTAGCTGTTCCAACGCCCTGCATGACTGGAAAAGGGCAGACCCGCCACACCCGCAGAGGGGGCCTTCGGGCCCCTTCACACGCTTATGCCAGGCCATCGGATCAATTATCAGCCAGGGTTGACTGAATGACTGCTGTGCGGGACTTACTGGGCGTTGAACGAATGATCACCTGTACAAATTTGTCTAGGTAGGGCCGAAGATGGAAGCGGTTTGTTTGATCAGTAAAACATCTAGCGCTGATGGATAAGAAACAGTTTGACCTGCTTTCCACCCGACCGCTTCACCACAACAGCTTTGCGCTTCTGAAACATCCCCACATCGAACAGGATGTTCGCGGGACGGGCCCCGATCGAAATCGGAGCCCACCAAAACGGAGTTCACATATTAGCAAGACTGTTGGAAGCGCGGCTCCGCTTAGATAAAAAAGGAAAACCTTTATTCAGGCACCACAACCATTTCTGGCTGGCGCTCCGCCAGCATTGTTCCAGCAATCCCTTCGCCAATAAACACGCCAGCAATTTCTGCGGCGCCTGCACCAAAGAAACCTGCTGTCAAATTACCTGTGCGAATATAATCTGGGCCATAGCCATCGAACGTTACCGTCCCGGTGATGTCACCGCCTGCACCGGCAATCGCTTCAATACTCAAGACTTGGGTGGAACCTCCAGACAAGTTACCTGTCCCCGTGATTGAGTTGCCTTCAAAGCTATGGCTCAGTGTCAGGTCGCCCCACTCCGTATGAACATCGTTGTGATCGGTTTCAGCTACAGCAGCCCATGTTCCCTGATATTCGGTTGACCCGGAGGTAGGAGTTACGACAGTCTCACCAGCAATACCGCCATAGCCTACAAAAATGGCCTCAGGGGTGAAAACTTCGCCAAGTAACGTAGAGCCAGCTGCGACGGCTACGTTGTCCGATGATTGCCTGACATAGTGTTCTGACCACTGCGCAATTACTAGTTGTTCAGCACCGCCGCTCAAAGTAGCGAAGTTCGCCAAGTCAGCCGCCGGAATTGTGATGTCTCCATCGCTGCCAGACAGAATGACATCGCCATTCTCCTGAAGCGCGTAGGAAACAAATGAAGTAACTTCGATTTCGGGGATGGCATCAATTGCGGTGTTGGACGTGCATGCCCCAACAATTGACATCGCGGCGATAGGTGCAAGAATTCTTTTCATGTTTTGTTCCATCTCAATTATGATCACCAAGATTTGATGCCGAAGATGGACCAAACTAAGGCCTGCCAGCGTCAGATGTATGGTGCTCAAGATTTATTGGGCTTTTCAATGGTCTATCATTGGAATTAGCCATGCATCCAATAAATGTTTGCTTCGTTGACGTACTACCTTTTCTTGGCGTTTCTAACGCAACACGCCGTCAGGCCGTATATTTCAGAGCAGAGCATATTGAGGGAGAGGCTCCTATGATGTGCATTCCAACTAGTTTCGTTTACAATCACCTCCGCTATTTGCCACAGCCTGAACTAAGGGCAACTCTGCAGCACTCACGCACAAAAAAGAAGGAAAGTGGGGGACCCCGGCAGCCGTAGCCGCCGAGGTGCCTTTCATTTCAGCCGCTTGTTGACCACGTAGTCAGCCAGGACTTGCCAGTAGTGGTCAGCGTTGCGGAAGCCTTGCTCCTGTGCGGCCCTGTCCTCCGCGGCAGCACGAGAGACCCCGCCATCGTACTGCACGATAGCCGCGCGCTCCTCGAAGGCGTCGATGTCAGGGATCAACACGGCAACCGTATCCCGTCCACGATCGCCCGCTTTTGTTCGTCGCTGATGCCTGCCGAGTAGATGCCGTAGGTCAGCCGGTTCTCTGACCGGGCAGACTGATGACCAACGAGAGAGGCAGTGTAGTGCTCAGGTACTCCGGTTCTCTCACACTGGGTGATGAACCACTTTCGGGTCGAGTGGAACACCAGCCCTGGACGGTCTATGCCCAGCTTGCTCCTGAACTTGGCGAACTCCTTCGTGACTACCGAGACCGTCAGATCGGGAAAGATTCGATCGTCTGGCATCGACGGTAGCAGGTCCGCCAGAACCCCGTGAAGAGGAACGACCCGTTCCGCTGCTTCGGTCTTGAGCAACCTGACCCTGTTTGGCCGGACTTGAGCGAACCAGCCCAGATTGCCCTTCCAGACCAGATCTTCTCTCAGCAAGCCAGTGGCTTCCCCTGACCGCATTCCTGTGAGGAGACAGAACAGCAGGACACGCCCGATGACCGGATGATCCGAACCCAGCATCAGCGACACCTCTTCATCGGTAGGGACGGCATAGGACGCCACCCTGCCTTTCTGGTCGATCCTGACTGCCGAGAAGTCGAGCTGGGGGCTGTGTCCTTCGTGGTAGGCCCAGTCGAGGAAGTGAGACACCTGAGAGAGGATCCGCTTCTGGGTCTGCGCTGTAATCTTCCCCGCCCCTGACTTAGCGACGAGTTGCTCCAGGCCCAGAGACCGGTTCCGGAACGACTTGCCAACGTGCGGTGAGAGCTGAGCCACCAGGGACGCGAACCTGCGACCGTCTTCTCGGGACAGCGACCCGATCCGCCGTGACCCATAGAGCGACACGATCAGCCCAATGGAGAACCTGACCGACTTGAAGCCTCCGGGTCGTAGCTCGTCTGACCGTCGTCTGAGATACTCGCCAGCCAACTCTCTGACCGTCTTGCGCCCGATGATCGGGTTGGACGGGACAAAGACCGGGGCGGCCACTCTTATCGGCTCAGGTCGTTCTATGACGATGCCTTCGCGGGCCTTGGAAACGATCTCCTCGAACGTCGCGTTGACCTCAGCCGCCCGTTGCTTCGCTGCTCTAGCATCCCCCGTCTTGAGGGACTGCTTCAGCGCCTGCCCAAGCATCGGCTGCAGGTCGCGTGGATAGTTGCGGCGATACAGCCACGTCTGTTGTTTGAGATACGCGTAAGGGATGCGCATGACTCCTCCTTTGGGGCAACCGCCCCAGTTTGAATGTTGAGTTGGAATTTTTGATGGGCTTCAGCGGCTTTGATGGTTTGGTGAGATCCCAGCCACCAAGGAGAGGTCAGGTTCCCCGTATTGACCCGCCAGCGGCCCCGTCAGGGCCACTCCGGTCACGCAGTCGTCGTGAACCTCTTCGACGCAGAACAAGTGTTCAGGCACGTCATCGAAGGCTCTTATGGTGACGACATCACCGGGACGGATCACGTCAGTCATTGCCGCACCTCCAGGTCGCCACGACCGTGAGTAACACCAGCGCACTGACAGCAGGATGGGATCGAGAGACCACCCAGAGGACCGTCGTGATCACGGCCTTGGGGGTGGGCGCAAAAAGAAAACCCCCGGCGAGAACGCCGAGGGCTGATAAGGTCTTCATAGCTAAGCTCCTGTGATTGCTTCTATTTTAGATACAGGAGAGGGCTCGGTTTTATGGGGGTGGGTGGAGGAGCAATTGTGGTGCAGTTCCTCAACCTTGTGAACGCTCAGTGGTCGTTGGTGCGTTTGCAGTGAAAGGCAGCTCCGAGCCCACATCTACGTGTCAGACACGGCGCAAGAACAGCATACCGCGTTGAGACAGTTCCGTTTTCCAGTCAGCAGGATGTTCGGATACAACTATCTCGAAGTCTTCGATGTTGGAGACTTCGTCCGCGATCAAAAGCCATCCTTGCTTGCTTACGTGGTCGAGCATCGTCTTGAGCGCTGAGAGACGTGCTTGCCGGGGCAGCATGTGCAGTGTCCGATCAATCAAAACGATATCGAATGATCCATCCGGCTTGTAGGAGGCAATGTCAGCGACGATTCCCTCGATAGACAGATTTTCCCGTGCAGCCACGTCTTTGAGGTCGCGGATACCATTTCTTGAGATATCCACTCCGACTACGCGATGTCCCTTTCTGGCTATAAAGATTGCATCGCGTCCTTGCCCACATCCAACATCCAAAACTCGGACATCTTGGCGCTCAAGCCGGTCAAAGAAATTGACAAAATTGGAGGTTGGTTCCCCCAATGCGTCGCGGGTTTCGCCGTAAAGTTTATCGTAGTCATATGTCATGGAGTCAGCGTTGCTAGATTGGCCGTCAAATGGCTAAGTGAAATATTCCGTGAACGCAGCTTCGTCCGCACCGAAGTCATGCGTTCTGTGTGCAGCTAGCGCCAACTCTGGGCGCAAACACATTTTTCTGGTGCATCATTATCTTGGCCCTTCAGGTCATGAAAGTGGTTGGAGCCAACCAAGTTCGCCTCCTCACCGCGCATG
Organism: uncultured Loktanella sp.; assembly: GCA_964351055.1. Taxonomy (GTDB): domain Bacteria; phylum Pseudomonadota; class Alphaproteobacteria; order Rhodobacterales; family Rhodobacteraceae; genus Yoonia. Next base: position 8,769 of record CAYGMX010000043.1, read on the forward strand.
TAAGTGATCCTATCCAGCGCGCGACCAACGGGGCGGAATACGTTCATCAGGGCTATCAGATATGAACGACAGAGTGCTGCTATCGCAAGTATAGCTGCCAGCACCGCCTCCCAACATACCTGTGGAGGAATCAAAAGGGATCGTCATGGATTGCCCCATCACATTGGCCGACCCAACAAGATTGTATGTTGCTACAGCAATAGACCAGCTGCCATCCTCACCTGCAAAAACCCCGTTACTGACCCCGCTGACACTGACATCCATCGGAGGCACATCTTGCACGACAACATTCAAGACAAGATCTTCAATCACCATATTCGCCATACTATCCGGTGTGATGGTCATGAACACAGTGCCGCCAACAGGTGTGGCGGTGCCGTTCATCTGCCGACCCATGATCTGGGATAGCGCACCAAGGTCCGCCTCCCATGTGCCTATCAGGCAATCGTCGACTGCCAAAGCGGGGTTGGCCGCAATCATTGCTGCGAAGAATATCGATAGAGGGCGCATAATGAAAATCCTTTGGTTCAATAATATACGAAGGATATCATGAAACATTGAGCTGACTAGTGTTGGTCCCGCCTTGCACACGGATTGGCGAACCGTCTCCCCAACCGATGCACCAAGGTGCAGCTTTGCCTCACCATCAAACTCTGCCGCCATCGCAGTATCTCGCCACACGCAGATGCGATGTCGCCATGTGGTATGGGCTCTGGTTAG
>CAYGMX010000043.1:9498-12606 GCA_964351055.1 uncultured Loktanella sp.
AACAGGAAGTCACCGAGGATTTGCTGCGCAGTGGCAGCCTGAAAGAATAGCCGCACTTCTTTGCAAAACGGGGCTTGAACCGCTGCCGCCTTCGCAGTATCTAGCCCCACGCTGATGGGATGTAGCCAAGTGGTAAGGCAACTGTTTTTGGTACAGTGTACCGTAGGTTCGAATCCTACCATCCCAGCCAGCTAACCTCCTTCATCGTTTCGTTGATCGGCTCTTCATAGGGGTATCGGTGTATGCTGCTTGAGGCACGACGGGAGTGCCCCAACCGTTGCCCCAGCTATGGCTCCTCCGGCTTCGCGTGGACCCTCAGGATCATCTCGAAGCCTGGCTCCCCATAGACCCCCTCCAAGGGGCCCGTGATTGAGTAACCGCTGACACTGTCGTCAAAGACTTGATCGACCTCGAACAGGTGTTCCGGCCAGCCATCGAAGGCTGCGATGACGACGATGTTCTCCTTCCTGAAGGTTATGGTAGTCTTGGATACGCATTGGAAATCCTCCTATGATTGGTATCGTTTTAGATACGGAGGCTTTCTCGGTTTCTTTGAGTGGGTTGGGACTGGGCTTGAGGGTCGTGACCTTGATCAGCGGGAAGGGACGAGTGGGGTAAGGAAAGGTGGGGTTATAACGGCCCAATGCCGCCTTTCATCGATTGGTCAAGTTGCCGCGGCGCTGCTAGCCTTACCTGTCGTTCGCTGCACGCGCAAAGTCTCTAGGCTATTGAATGCACACTGCGGGACTTCAATTCCCTTGGCAAAGCAATGTGGACGGGCGCGGGTGCCATCTTTGCTTGGTGCCCGAAAGCGGGTCTCGACTGTACACTAGGGTCGGCAAAGAATGTCATGATGCCGACTTCGCTTCTGTCAGGACGGACATGGTGTGCCAGATTGAGCAGAGCGAGAGGACACGTCTGCTGCGCGGTTCAATCGGCGGGAGTGTCATGGAAACACTTCCGCAAGCTGGCCCATCAGGTCCCTGACCCGTGGTGATCGCTCCATCAGGTGCCCGAAAGCCTGCAAATTCTCACGAAACGTGAGATCCGGTTTGGCTATTTTTGCGCGTTTGATATGTAGATCGAATTCCGCCTGATCGCCCAGTGCGAGGGCCGCCATCGCAGCGCCCGACGATGGCATCCATGACGACTTGGCGGCTAGAGAAGACGCGCGAAACGCCTTGAGGGCTTCCGAAACCGAGCCATTATCTTCATCCGCCAATTGCGCCATGCCGATATTGGTCAAATAGGTCCAGCGCATCGGGTGATTGGGGCTCATCTTCATTGCGGCTTCGCTGTCGGCAATGACCTGCTGGAAATCGCCATGACTTGAAAACACGTGGGCAAAGGCGCGGGCATTGTAGAGTTCTGCGTGGTTGGAATTGATCTGGAAAGCCCGATCCAGGACGACTAACGCCTCGTCGTATGCGCCGGTCATCACAAGGTTGCAGCTCAAACAGGCGTGGGCGAGCTCGTCACGTTCATCAATTTCCAGCGCGCGGCGGGCGCAGCTGATGCCTTGTAGGAAAGAAGCGGGCGGGTCGAGCGAGATCCCAAGGAGCGCCTCCATCAGATGAACGCGGGACAACAGGGCGTGAGCAGCACCGAAATAGTCATCCGCCTCAATGGCCTGTTCGGACAACTTCCTGGCTTCGCGATATCCCTCCGGAGTAAATCTGTAAGCCGCGTGAAATCCGCGACAAAAAAGTTCCCATGCGCTCAATGTACCGGGTCGCTGCCGACGTGCCAGTTCCAGTTCGCGGACCTGGATTTCCGGTTCGGTCGCGCAGGCGATGGCGCAGGAAAGATCGTCCTGCAGTGTGAAGATATCGGACCAGACACCGTCGAAATTCTGCGACCAAATGTGAGCGCCCGTATCGACATCCACCAGTTCTGCAGAGACCCGAAGACGATCGCCGGCGCGATTGAACACACCCCGCACGACGTAGCGCACGGACAATTCCTGAGCTATTGTCCGCAAATCCTTTCCGCTGTCGCGATATGACAGGCCAGAGGCTGAAGAAATGACCGACAGCATCCGAAAACGCGATAGCATTGCCGTCACACTTTCAACCAACCCCGAAATCATCGCATCCTGATCCGCTTCGCCCGAGCGGTTCTCGAAGGGCAGCACAACGATTGTCGGACGCTGCGCCGTGTGGCTCGTCAGTTGCGGGGAAAATACCGTGTCGGTCTTTTCGGGCATAGGGGGGTTAAGCCGGTGCAGAAGTTCGATTTTTGAACTGACGTCAAGCTTGCGGTAGATCGTTCCAAGGTGGGTGCGCACCGTCGAAGCCGCGATGCCAAAGCGCTCCGCGATAACACGGTAGCTGTCACCGCCAGCATAGGCCTCGGCGATTTCGGCTTCTCTTTGACTTAAGTCTTTATTTTTCAATGAAGTACCATCAACTCCCCAGCTTTGCGCCACGCCTGTGAGCATGAAGATCATGGTGCAATGTCATGGCGCTCCGTGCCGATGTCCAGAAAAAAATAATGCATTTGAATGAGTGGATTTGGGGCAGACGCCCGATGGAGTGTGGGCAGGCACTGCACGTAAGGTCAGGAAAGCCATTGAACACGCCATTCTCTGATAGAACGACCTGGCTTTGGGGCAATCGAATTTCTCCGTCCTGCGGGACAGAAAAAAAGGCACTAAGAATTGTGAGACTCCCTTTTTCCCCCTCGTTTTTCAAGGCCCTCAGTCCTACCGGATGTGGGCGATATGCATTGAACGGCGCGCTTTTCAAATTCCATCGGCAGAACAGCATTGATCGGCTCTGTTTTGCCGCAAACCCAATGGCCGCCAGTCTGGTAATTTGCAGGCTGACGGCCAGTTCCAACCTCGCCTCAGCCCTGATCAAGGGCTTCTGGGCGGCCATTTCCGGGGCGGCGGTCCTGTCCTCCCTGCGACGGGATTGCGCGCCACGCAATGGCGACAGGCAAGGGCTGTCTTGGGCCCGGAGTCCCGGTCCTCGGAGTCTGGGGCATTGACGGGTGAGTTTCCAACGCCGGCGCCGGTCGGCGAAGGCGCCCTGTCCATGCCTTACGAGCTTCTCGTTCTGGCACCATTGCTTTGGGCCGGCAACTTCGTCATCGGTCGCGCACTGT
>CAYGMX010000044.1:0-8416 GCA_964351055.1 uncultured Loktanella sp.
GTGTGCCCACGGGCATTGGTGCTGTTATCAACACTGCCAAGGTCGAGATCGGATCGACTGCGATTGTCTTTGGTCTGGGCGGCATCGGCCTGAATGTGATTCAGGGCCTGCGTCTGGCTGGTGCCGATCAGATTGTCGGTGTTGACCTCAACGCGGGTAAGGTCGAGATGGCCACCCGTTTCGGTATGACCGATTTTGTGAACCCCAAGGATGTGTCCGGCGATCTGGTCGCCCATCTGGTCGCGCTGACGGGGGGTGGTGCCGACTATACCTTTGACGCCACCGGCAATGTTGGCGTGATGCGTACAGCGCTGGAAGCGGCGCACAAGGGTTGGGGTGAAAGCATCATCATCGGTGTGGCCCCTGCCGGTGCCGAGATTTCAACGCGGCCTTTCCAACTGGTCACAGGCCGGAGCTGGCGCGGCACGGCCTTTGGCGGCGCGCGTGGCCGGACCGATGTGCCCAAGATCGTGGACTGGTACATGCAGGGAAAGATCGAGATCGACCCGATGATCACCCACAAGCTGAGCCTTGATGACATCAACAAGGGCTTTGATCTGATGCATGCGGGGAAATCGATCCGGGCTGTGGTCGAATTTTGAGGACGGGCCAGTGGCCGCTTTGACCCTGTCTGGGCTTGTCCCTGATCCCGTCGCTTTTTTTTGAAAAGGATAGACCATGCCCAAGGATAGAATGCTCCTCGCGGTGCTGATCGACGCGGATAACATTCCCGCACGCTACGCCAGCGAGATTCTGCGCGAGATCACGACCTATGGCGAACCGGCCTTGCGCCGTGTCTATGGCGACTGGTCCAGTCCTGCGCTCGCCAACTGGAAACGCGAGGTTGTCGAACTGGGCATGGTGGCCAATCAGGAAACCGCCAATACCAAAGGCAAGAATGCCAGCGATATCGGGCTTGTCATTGATGCGATGGATATCTTGCACACGGGCCGCTTTGACGGGTTTGTTCTGGTCTCATCTGACAGCGATTTTACGGCGCTTGCCAACCGGATGCGCGAGGACGGGGTAGAGGTGATCGGGATCGGCGAAGCTAAGGCTCCTGTCAGTCTGCGCAATGTCTGCAACCGCTTTATCCTGATCGAGAATATTGTGGGACCGGAGAAAGAACAGGCAAAGGCAGAGCCGAGAAAGGCCGAAAAGACCCAGTCTGCGAGCAACCGCCAGCCTGCGACAAAGGCAATTCCCCTGATTATCAAGGCGATGGAAAGCATCGATTCCGAGGGCGAGTGGTTTTCGCTTGGTCCTTTGGGTCAGTACATCACCCGCGCCAATCCCGACTTTGATCCGCGCACCTATGGCAGCCCCAAACTGAGTGATCTGCTGACTAAATCGGGACGTTTTGAAGTCAGAAAAGACGGCAAGACGGTTGAAGTGCGGCGGCTGGATTAGCGGCCTGTCGGCGCCCCGTAGCGGGCCATGAACATTTCGACCGCGCCGTTGACCACGCGCAGCTTTTCGGCTGGCGTAAAATCATCGTTCATGTTGAATACCATGCGCGGAAACAGGTCGGCCTTGCATAATTCGTGGAATTGCTCTGCCGCGAGGTTGAAGTCCGTGATTTCAAGTTGGCCCTTGTCCACCGCCTGTTTGAAGAATTCAACCAGACGGTTCCGGATCAGCATCGGGCCGCTTTCGTAAAATTCACGGCCCAGTTCGGGGAACCGGTCGCTTTCGCCAACGCAGATCCGGAAGATACGTTTGCCGAATTGCGAGGTGATAAAATCGACCATTTCGACGGCGATATCGTGCAGCACCTGACCCACAGGCGCGTTCATATCGATTGTCTCGATGGCATGATCTGCTTGCCGTGCGCATTCGGTCCGCGCAACCTGCATGAACAGGAACCGTTTGTCAGGGAAATAGCTGTAAAGTGTCGCCTTGGAGACACCCGCCGCTTTGGCGATGTCATCGACAGAGGCACCTTCGAAACCGTCAGACAGAAAGACTTGGCGGGCACCTTCTAGGACCTGATCGAACTTGCGGCCCTTTTTGGGTTCTACTGTGCCGTCCGGCATGTCGTCCTCCCTCTTAAGGTTTCATCATAAACTGACCAGTTCACTAACGGCAAGGGGTTGCAGCGATGGGGCTGTGGGGATGAGGCCCCATCGCGCAGCGCGTTACTTGGACTGCGTTGTGCAAGGCGCGCCATTCAATGTCGTCAGATCGGCACAACCCTGGCTGACGTCGGGGGCCGGTTGGGGCGGATAGGTCAGGACCGGGAAATCGACTTGGAACGACAGGGCAGAGGCGGGTGCGGCAGTACCGACGACAGCGGCGGCGATGAGCGCCAGAAAAATGCGGGACATGCGTGTTTCCTTTGGTTTGTTTTCAATGGTACCTTACTAAACCGTTCAGTTTAGTTCAGCAAGAGAAAAATGAACTGATCGGTTCACTTTTTTAACTTGAGGTTATTTCCAGACATACTAGTTTAGAATTATTCTAATTCATTCAGCGAGCTATCATGATACCCGGAATTGCCTATCGCCGCCGTTTCAAGGATCTGTCCGAGCAGGAAATACTGGCGCTTGCCATCTCTTCGGAAGAGGATGATGCCCGCATCTACCGCAGTTATGCGGAGGTGCTGCGCGCCGGTTATCCGGCCTCTGCCGCGATCTTTGATGGCATGGCCGCCGAGGAAGACAATCACCGCCGCCGCCTGATCGACCTGCACACGGCCCGTTTCGGCGATGTGATCCCTCTGATCCGCCGCGAGCATGTCTCGGGGTTCTATGCCCGCCGTCCTGTCTGGCTGGTTGAAAACCTCGGGCTGGAACGGATCCGTGACGAGGCCGCCCAGATGGAGCGTGATGCAGAGCGGTTCTATCTTGCCGCCGCAGCGCAGACGTCGGATGCGCCCACCCGAAAGCTTTTGGGCGATCTGGCCGCAGCAGAGGCTGGTCATTCCGACAAGGCCACCGAACTGACCGATGCCCATCTGGATGGCGATAGCAAGTCCGAGGAAGAGCGCGCCGCCCATCGCCAGTTTGTTCTGACATGGGTGCAGCCCGGTCTGGCAGGTCTGATGGATGGGTCAGTCTCGACGCTGGCCCCTATTTTTGCAGTTGCATTTGCCACCGGAGACACATGGACGACTTTCCTTGTGGGTTTGGCGGCCTCGGTCGGGGCCGGTATTTCTATGGGGTTTACCGAAGCCGCATCTGATGACGGGCAGATTTCCGGGCGCGGGTCTCCCATTAAACGCGGGATCGCTGCTGGCGTGATGACAACGCTGGGCGGTTTGGGCCACGCCCTGCCTTATCTCATCCCCGATTTCTGGACGGCGACCATCATTGCGCTGATTGTCGTATTCGTGGAGCTTTGGGCCATTGCGTGGATCCAGAACCGCTATATGCAGACGCCGTGGCTCAAGGCGGTGTTTCAGGTGGTTCTGGGCGGCGCGCTGGTCTTGGCTGCGGGTGCGATTATCGGGACGGGTTAAACGTTCCGAACCATGGCTGTCGAGGCGCTGAACCCGAAGATATGGCGCAGCAGCCCGATCCGCTCTGTCTTGAGTTCAACGAACCCCTTTTGAACGTAAAGCGCCTTAGCGCGTGGATTGGTGTCCACCACGTCAAGCCGGATCTGGTCAAACCCCCTGCGCCGCGCTTCTTCGGCTACCGCATCCAGAAGTGCTGTTCCAACCCCTTGCCCCCGCGCCTCGAAGGCGACAAAGAGCCCGTCCATCAAGAAGCGGTCATTTTCGATGTCGCGCTCAAGTGCCGCCAGCAGAACCGACCGGACAGTTGCACCGGCCCAGCCATATGTCCTGCGCAGATCGTGAAAGTTGCCGCCGACCAACGCCCCAAAGCGTGTCTTGAACCCGACAACGCCCAAAAGCTGCCCCTTGTCGTCAAGCGCGCAAATGCCGTGATCGGACCGCAGGACGGCGGTGATGAATTCAAGCGCGCGGGCCTTTGGCCCCAGCACGAACCCCAGCTTTTTGCCAAAAGCCTCCCAATACAGGGACGCGGCCTTCGCGCGGTTGGCGTGCGGTATCCCGACGACGATTTTCATGGTGCAAGTCCGGTGAAGGGCAGGAACGTGACCATATCGCCCGGATTGACGGTTTGTGCGGCATCATCAAGCACTACAAGCCCTGTGGCCCAACTGAGGCCCGAAACCCGCCCCGACCCTTCGGAGGAAAAGATCTGCGCTGATCCGTTTTCCAGCCGCGCGCGCAGATATTCCCGCCGCCCCGCCTTCTTGGATTTTGCGAAAGCGGCGGGAACCATGACCGTGGATGGTGTCTGCCACCCGCCGCCGGCCATTACCCGCAGGGCGGGCTGTGCAAGAACCAGCGCACAGACCATCGTGGCAACCGGATTGCCGGGCAGTCCAAAGACGGGTGTGTCCTGCCAAAGCCCCAGCGCAAGTGGACGCCCCGGTTTCATGGCAATCCGCCACAGCGCAAAGGAGCCTGTCCCTTGCAAAAGCGCTGACATGTGGTCTTCGTCCCCTGCGGATGCACCGCCAGAAGAAATGATGGCATCGCAACGGGTGGCTGCATCGTCAAGCATGGCGCGCAGTGTCGGCCGGTCATCGGGTGCGCGTCCCAGATCAACCACCTCGTACCCCCACTCTGCGACCAGCGCGCAAAGCATGGGCCGGTTTGCGTCGTAGATCTGGCCTGCGTCTGCGGGCGTGCCCGCATCGCAAAGCTCATCGCCCGTCGACAGGATGCCAACGCGCAGCTTTTGATGTACGGTCACGGTGCCAACGCCTGCTGCCGCAAGCATCCCAAGGTCGGCGGGGGTGATCTTGCGCCCTGCGTGCAGGATCGTGTGCCCCTCCTGCATGTCCTCGCCCGCGCGCCGCGCGTTGGCCCCTTGTTTCAGGGGGCCGTGAAAGCTGACCTCGGCACCGTTGGTGCTGACGTCTTCTTGTAGCACGACCGTGTCCACGCCAGTGGGCAGGTTCGCCCCTGTGAGTATCCGGATTGCGTGGCCCTGCGGTACCTGACCCCCGTAAGGTGCGCCCGCCGCAGACCGGCCCGCGACCAGCCTGAATTGGTTGATCCCGTCCGGCGCTGGCCCCGCAAAGCCGTAGCCATCCACCGCCGCGTTGGGTGCCGGTGGATGCGCGCGCCGTGCGGTCGCATCCTTGGCAAGGAAGCGCCCTGCGGCCTGACCAAGGGGGCAGTCCTCTTGGCCGGTGACGCAGTCCAGTCTGGTTTGCAGATGGGTCAATGCCTCATCAACCGGCGTCCAATGCGCGCCTTGCGGCATGGCAAAGCAATCGTTGCGCAGGGGTGGCGGCGCCAGCGGTTTCAGCGCCGCCGCAGAAAGCAGTTCGGCATGCTCCAGTCCGAGGATAGAACCTTCGCGCGAGAGTGGCACATCAAGCAGCGTGCCAAGCGTGTCCGGTGCCAGTGCTGACAGCGTTTGCGCAAGCATCAACACCTGATGCGCGTCCTTGATCCGGTCCTCGGGCTGCGTTGCGGCCACGGCCTTAGCGATCAGCGAGGGCCAGATTTCAACGATGGCAATCGGTGCATCAAGCGGCTCGAACGGCCAGACCGCGAGTCGGGGTCCGAAGGCGTGGCGCAACCGCGACAGCATGGGCAGCCCCATGATGACCTGACTGCCTACCGCCCCCGCGCCGGACAATTGCCAGACCGGAAAGGCACCTTTGGCCAGCATTTCAGCCACCCGTTTTTCGGTCATGCCATGATCGCGCCGGTCCCGCCCCTTGCGCGGCAGATGCGGGATATCGCGCGGCAGGCCGTTGCCCCAGAATGGCCCGATGCCGGGGAAGCGCGCGTTGATCTGTCCGGCAAGGTCGAACCGGTTGTTGCTCTCGGGGCTGTCTTGCACATGCGCTGCAAACCAGTCCCAGATGGCAAAAGGGTCATCGGAACCTGTCAGGACTTCACCAAATCCGGCGGGGTAGCCGAAGGCAAAATCAAATCCGGCCATGACACGCCTGCCCGCCGCATGTTCGGCCTGCAAGAACGCCGTGATCCAAGTCTCTGCCAAGATCCGGTTGCGCAGATAGACGGGTGGGTTGGCCACGCCCGCGCGGGCGGCACAGGCCCAGATCGCGTCTTTCTTGGGGGTCGGTCCGCGGTCGTTGCCCCCAGACCAGTCAACCATCAAGAACGTGTCGAAGGTCACAGGCCGACCTCTGACAGGATAAAACCGGCAATCGCGCCGGTGTCATCAAGATCAAAGACAGGGCAGTCAAGGTCAAGTGGCGCATCGCTGGCCACGGCCTTGATCGTGGGGTCTTGCGGGGCGATCAGCGGGTTGCCGGTTTCGCGCCGGAAGGCTTCGATCTTGGCGTGGCTGTCGCGTTTGTAGCCTTCGACCAAGACCAGATCGACGGGGCTGAGTTGCGCCAGCAAGGTTGCCAGCGGCGGTTCAACGGCGCCGCGCAATTCGGTCATGAGCGCCCATCTGCTGCGCGACGACAGCAAGACCTGATGCGCCCCCGCCTGCCGGTGCCGGCAACTGTCCTTGCCTTCATGGTCCACGTCGAAACTGTGGTGTGCGTGTTTCAGCGTCGACACCGAAAACCCGCGCTGCGTGATTTCGGTGACCAGCCGTTCCATCAGCCCAGTCTTGCCTGCGTTCTTGTAGCCGACGATGCCGTAAATTCTCATAGCATCGCTTCCGCTTGGGCCAGGTCGTCCGGCGTGTTCACGTTGAAAAAGGCCGCATCCTCGGGAAACTCTGCCGTGGCTGCGCCGTGTTTGTCGGTCCAGAGCACGACCTTGCGCAGACCGTCGCGCAGGGCGCTTCGCAGATCATCCCGCAGCGCCACGGGCCAAAGCCCGAAGGTCGGATGCCGCCCGTCTGGTGTTGCCGCCAAGGCCATGTCTGCGCCCGCCCGTTCGGCAGCAAGGCACAGTTGCGGCACCAGATCGCAAGGAAAGAAGGGCGTATCGGCAGCGGCGGTCACGATATGCGTTGCATTTTGCCCTGCCGCCCAATCAAGCCCCGCCAGAACCCCCGAAAGCGGCCCGGCGAAACCGTCGATGCTGTCTGCGATGACCGGCAGGCCAATCCCCGCAAAGCGCGTCGGATCACCATTTGCATTCAGCGCGAGGCCCGCCACCTGCGGTGCGAAGCGGTCGATCACATGGCCGAGGATCGTGCCTTGCCCCAATCGCAACAGCCCCTTGTCGCCGCCGCCCATGCGTGTGGCCTGCCCACCGGCCAGTATGACACCAAGCGGCGCTTTCACGCAGCCGATCCCTTGCGGCCCATCTTGCGCGGCTCTTCGGCGACAAGCGTCGGGTCGGCGTCGCGCAGCAGGCGATCTTCGCCCGCCAGACAGACGAACCGCTGCCCCTTCATCCGGCCAATGAGGGTCAGCCCGACCTGTTGCGCGATCTCGACCCCCCAGGCGGTAAAGCCCGACCGCGAGGCCAGCACGGGAATCCCCATCATCGCGGTCTTGATGACCATTTCAGAGGTGAGCCGTCCGGTGGTGTAAAGCATCTTGTCGGCCGCGCTCACGCCTTCGGACAGCATCCAGCCTGCAATCTTGTCGACCGCGTTGTGGCGGCCCACGTCCTCCATATAGACCAGCGGTCGCGGGCCTTGGCAAAGCACGGTGCCGTGGATCGCCCCCGCCTCGAGATAGAGCGACGGGGTCCGGTTGATCTGCGCGGCCAAGGCATAAAGATCAGAGGTGCGCACCTGCACATCGGGCAGGGTGATCCCCTCCAGCCCTTCCATCATATCCCCGAACACGGTGCCCACGGCGCAGCCGCTGGTGCGCGTCTTTTTCTTGAGCTTGTCCTCGTAGGTTGTCTGCGCTTGGGTGCGCACGATCACGGTCTCGAGTTCCTCGTCATAGTCGATGCCGGTGATCACATCATCATCATGCAGCATCCCCTGATTGCGCAGAAAGCCAAGCGCGAGATACTGCGGATAGTCGCCGATCGTCATCGCCGTGACGATCTCTTGCGCGTTGAGAAAGATGGTCAAGGGGCGCTCTTCGACCACGTTCAGGTCGATCTTGTCCCCGTTCTGGTCGGTGCCTTGCACGGCGCGGGTCAACCGGCGCGCGCCGGGGTCGGGTGCAATCAGATATCCTGATGTGTCTTCTATCCGCGCCAATTGTCATTCCCCGGTTGCAGGTTTAAGGCTGTCGCAACGACGACAGGCTAAGGCAAAGGCATGACGACTTCCACCGTGAAAACACCCGCGAAATCGGCCTATTGGGCGGGTGTCCGCAATGGCGCGCCCTTTATCTTGATGGCGGGCCCTTTTGCCATGTTGTTCGGGGTCATTGCCACCGATGCGGGGCTGACGCTGGCGCAGGCGATGGGGTTTACTGTGCTGGTAATCGCGGGGGCAGCACAATTCGCGGCGGTCCAGTTGATGGTTGAAAACGCGGGGATTGCTTTCGTGCTTTTGGGGGCCTTGGCGGTGAATTTGCGCATGGC
>CAYGMX010000044.1:8516-12504 GCA_964351055.1 uncultured Loktanella sp.
GCTATTCCCGATGCATGGGCGCTGGATTTCATCATGCCGATCATGTTCCTTGCCATGGTTGCCCCGATGCTGAAATCGCCCGCGCATCTTGCGGCGGCGGGCGTATCGGTTGCGGTGGCCCTTGCCTTATCCGATTTGCCAGCGGGCACCGGTCTTTTGATCGCCGCGGGAGCGGCGATGCTGGCGGGTGCCTTGGTCGAGACATGGATGGAAAGGCGCGTGCAATGAGTTATTCCAGTGCCGAGATCTGGCTGATCATCGCCCTGATGGCCGTTGGCACGTTCCTGATCCGGTTTTCGTTTCTGGGGCTGATCGGCAACCGCGACATGCCTGCCTTTGTGCTGCGGTTATTGCGCTATACGCCTGTAGCTGTTTTGCCGGGGATGGTCGCCCCTTTGGTGCTTTGGCCTGCGGCCACGTTGGGGCAGCCTGACCCTGTGCGCCTAAGCGCTGCTTTGGTCACGGTGCTGGTCGGGGTTTGGACACGCAGCGCACTTTGGGCCATTTGCGCCGGAGCCGCAACGTTTTATGCCGCTATGGCGATCGCTGCAATACGCTGAGCTCTGCGGCAATCCGCGCTGCTGCGACCGTCTTATCGTCTTCGTCGCTCTCGCGGTAAACGCGGGTCTCGACGCCGGGGAGCGCTGCAAAGTCTTCGTCGATCCGGTTCGGGTCCCATGTCTGGCGGATGCTTTCAAAACCCGGAAGCTGGCGCAGCAACCGCGATGTGAACCGCGCGCAGTTTGCTTGCGGTACCGGTCCCGCGCGGAGCGCAAGGTTCAACGCGCGTTCGGCCACATCAGCAGTGACTTCGGTTTTCTGGCCCACCACATAATAGGTCACGCGGGCATGAAAGCTGACGTAATACTCTTCGAGCTGCGGGCTGACGCCGAACAGCACATCGTTGCGCTCTGGCATCAGGTCCTGTTTGAAGGTTCCTGCCGGATCGAACAGCACCCGCTGGCTGGCGTTGATCAGCAAAGCGGAATGCGCCCCGTTGTCGGAACCCACGTTTTTCATGGTGTAGAGCGTCAGATAGTTCGGTCCGGGTTTGCGATAGATCGCCCGCGATACCACGTCTTCAGGGGCCCAGACCTCTTGCGCCGTGCAAGCAGATAGCATCAGCGGGAAGCCGACCAGAAAGCCACGACGGTTCATCAAAGATCAGGTAGCGACGATGGCAAGGAAAATCAAAAGCACGACGATGCCGATCGTGGTTTTGGTGGTCATGCTCATGAAGCCCTCAAAGGTCTTTTCCTGAACAGATGTATCCATTTCGCCGTGTTTATGCTCGGCCATTGCGGGCTCCTTCGTGATCGGGTTTGTCTATCGCATAGACGATTCATTCGGCGATGTCACCCGCTTAGCTGGTCACATCTTCGTCGGTATCCAAGCCTTTTGCGAGCTGAAACCCGATCCGCTTTGGTTCGGGCTGGTCGATATGTTTGGGGGTTGCAACCAACGACACGTTCAACTGGCTGACATGCTGGATCAGTTGCGTGCGCGCGCCAGTTTCATTGGTCCCGTAATAGGTCACGATGTCGGGGTCGTAGTATCCCAGACCTTCGATCCTGATGACGCCGGTATTGCCACCAGCCAGCCCCAGACCCACCTCGTGCGCGTTGTCCAACTGCTGTTCAAAGTTCTGGATATAAATGATGATCCGCTCATAAGCCCATTGCGCCGGACTTTTCTGCGCGACAGGTGTCTTGAGCGCCTTGGCGGTGGCCTGACCTGCCACAGCTTTGACCTTGGGGTCGGTGTGGATTTCCCTGCACTTGGGCAGGACATCGTTTTCCATCAGCTCGGCCGAGGTATCAATCTGCATGGTCGTTTCTGTCATAGCGGCACCGCGGTTGTTTCCTTGATTTCTTCCATAACGAAACTGGCTGAGATGTCCGAAACAGAAATACGTGAGGTCAGTCTTTTGTAAAACGTATCATAGGCCGGCACGTCCGCGACCCGTACCCGCAGCACATAATCCAGATCGCCGGTCATCCGGTAGGCGCCCACAACTTCGGGAAAGCCTTGCAGGGTGGTCTGGAACTGCTTCATCCAGTCCGCGTCATGTGCATTCGTCCGGATCAGGACCATGACGCTGAGCGGCACCCCGACGCTGGCCGCATCAACCAAGGCAACGCGCCCCTTGATGACACCGGCCTGTTCCAGCGCCTTGATCCGCCGCCAGCAGGCGTTGCGCGACAGGTTGACCGCAGCACTGACCTCGTCCACCGACAGCGACGCGTCTGTTTGCAGGCTGCGCAGGATAGCGCGATCTATATTATCTAATAAATCAGCCATTGTTGGGATAGTATCCCGCAAATAGCCGAAAGTGCAACCATCTTTGGGATCAATGCGCACTGATAACCGGTTAGGGTGTCAAAAGCAAAACTGGAGCCGAACGCATGTCAGACGCATCAAACACCCCAGCCACCCGTAACCCGCTTGCGGTTCTGTTTCTGGATCACCCTGCGACTGTCAACGAAACCTATTTGCAGCACATGCGCTTTGCCTTTGGTTTCGCGTTCTGGCTGGCTGCCGCTGCCTTGGCCGCTTTGGTGCATGCGGTCATTCCTGCCCTGTGCGAGACCACGGCCAGCCGTATCCTCAAGAGGCTCCATGCCCGGATCGAAAGCCGCCACTGAATGTGCCGTATCGCGGCCTATACGGGCCCTGCCATTCCGCTTGAAAACATTGTCGTGCGGCCTGTCCATTCGCTTCTGACCCAGAGCCAGCATGCCACCGAAGCCAAACTTGCCGTCAACGGGGACGGGTTTGGCATCAGTTGGTATGACGACCGTGGCAATCTTGGCGTGTACCGCGATGTGCTGCCTGCTTGGGCCGATGACAACCTGTCCAACCTGTGCCGCATGGTCCGCTCTGGCCATTTTATCGCGCATATCCGCGCCTCGACCGTGGGCGAGACGACCCGCACCAACTGCCATCCCTTTGCCCACGCAGGCTGGTCCTTTTGTCACAACGGGCAACTGCCGCATTTCAAATCCATCCGGCGCAAGATGCTGGATGCGCTTTGCGATGACCTGTTCGATGCCCGCCGTGGCACAACCGACAGCGAGCTGATCTTTCTCGCACTTCTGGCCAACGGGTTGGACCGTGATCCGGCTGCGGCGCTGCGCGCGACTTTGGCACTGATCGGTCCTGCGCAGGCCGAAGGGCCGACCAAGCTGACCTGTGTGTTTTCGGACGGGCACACGCTTTATGCCTTCCGCCATGCCTCTGCCGGTCCTGCCCCAACGCTTTATGTGTCGGGTGTTCTGGACAATGGCGGGCGCGCCGTGGCGTCAGAGCCGCTGTGCGGCATGACGGAACGCTGGACCGCGATCCCGCCCGATACCCTGTGCAAAGTGACCCCCGCAGGTTATGAGATGGTCCCTGTGGCACTGTCTTTGGCGGCCTGAAAGCCCCAAGCCCCGTCTTGCCGCAAGACCCGCGTGGCCTGTCCTGTCTGGTGCAGATGATTGAGGTGGGCCACCGCCTCTGCCAAGGCCAGCCCGTATTCGCCTTGTCCGATCTGCCGCTTGAAAAGCGGCAAGAAACATTCGCCCGCGCTGCGTGGTTCATCCAGATGCGCAAGCAGCCGCCGCAAGGCGCCGTGGTGGTTGTCGATCAGTTGCGTCAGCCGCGTGGGCAGGCCCGTGAACGGAAGCTTGTGCCCGCCCAGCACCAAATGCCCTTCTTCGGCAAAATCCTGAAATCTGCGGCAAGAGCGGAGCCAGTCGGCCACCGGATCGGCATCGGGTTCGGTGGGATAGACGCCAAGGTTCGGGCTGATGGATGGCAACAGTTGATCGCCGCCGATCACAAGGTTGCAGTCGCGGCTCCAGAAGGTCGCGTGTTCGGGTGCGTGGCCATCGCCCATGCGGATATCCCATGTCCGCCCGCCCATGGTGATTGTGCCGCCCTCCACCAGACGGGTGTAGCCCAAGGGCAGGGGGGCGACGCAATCGGCAAAGTTGAAAGGCCGCTC
>CAYGMX010000045.1:0-12285 GCA_964351055.1 uncultured Loktanella sp.
CTTTGGTGTCGGCTGGGGCTTGGCTGGCCTTTGCCCTGGCCCAGCCATGGCATCGCTGACTTTCGGGGGCACTGGCGGCTGGCTCTTTTTGGGGGCCATGATCGCGGGGATGGTCGCGGCCCCACCGATCAAGGCGCGTCTGGACCAACAAGCCGTTGCCGTTTAGGAAGCATATCATGGATATACGCAAAATCAGTCCGACCTACGCCGTCTCGCCCCAGATCGGGCCGGATGACATTCAGGCCATCGCGGATGCCGGTTTCAAAACCATCATCTGCAACCGCCCCGATATGGAAAACCCGCCCAGCCTGTCCGCCAGCGTCATCGAAGCCGCAGCGCGGGATGCCGGTCTGGATTTCGTGGTCAATCCGGTCACCCATCAGGGGTTGAATATGGATATGGTGGATCTGCAAAAGGCCACCGTGGATCAGTCGCAAGGGCCGACTTTGGCCTATTGTGCCTCTGGCACAAGGTCGTCGATTGTCTGGGCTTTGGGTCACGCCAAAGAATTGACCGCAGACGAAATCATCGCCGCCACCGCTGGCGCGGGCTATGACCTTGGCGGCTTGCGACCGCAACTGGCCGCCCTTGCCAGCGGCGGCGCGGCTTGATTTCACAGCGGGTCATCGGCAAGGATTTCGTCTTGCTGGCCCGCTTCCGGTTCTGACAGACCCGCCGCGACGTGATGTATGGCAAGTTGGCCATCCTCGGCGGGAAAGTCGGGCCTTTGATCGCTGGTGATCCCCAAGGACCGTGGATGCGCCGGAAGTTCTGACAATTCCGGCGCTGGCGGAGGTTGCAATCGCACTGCACGATAGCCCCCCATCTGCCCCAGCTTTGCCTGTGCTACCTGCTTACCATCGGGATCAAGCAGGCGAACCGAATGCACGTTGCAGCCCGGCAAGGCGACCACGTCACCGATCTTGAGCGATCCGGCCCGCGCCAATGACATTGAAAACCTGTGTAACTGCGCTTGCAGGCTTGCCGATGCATCAAGAACCACATGTTCAAAGGCAGGCTGCCAATCAACCGCTTCAGGTTCCGGTGCGACCGGAACAGGGTCGTGGTCAACCAAAGGCAAGGCCATCACCAACTGGCCCTGACGTTCTGCCACGGCCAGATCAACGGTCATTCTGACGATGCGATACTCTTGATCTTCAAGGATCAGGCCTGCAGCGCGGGCGTTCCTGATCTGATCGCCCAACACAACACCATCGGTCCACCGCTCGAGCGGAGTGCCCACAACAGCCTGCGGGAAAGCTACCAGAAAGGCGCCAAGCAACTTATCGCATAGCAATTTATCGGTGAGCGTGGCCGCGCGGTCATCTGCGGGTTGTGCGATCAATCCCCCCAGCGTCTGCATCTCCAGAACAGCGGCGCGCATCTGCGTATCAAGCGCTACAAACCCGACCGACCTGCCTGCAACCAATAGGGTGACAAGCATCAGATCATCCTCGAGACCGCGTAACATGTCATCAAGCGGCACGACTTCTTCGGCAACGCTGGAGACCGTGACAACAAGCCCGATCGAATCGTTGGATGCCTTGATCAGCGCCATGCGAACAGCGCGCGAAGATGTCAGCGGGCTTTCCGCCAAATCCTTGTCCTGCGAGCGGGTCATCCGCCGCAACATGCGTGCATGTGTGTCTTGGGTCATTGGCCTGCCAAAGATGGGTGCCCTAGCCTACCACGCTATTGGTTACGTTTTCTCTAACGCCACCCGCGCCACCGCATTTGGCAACTGTACGCGGAAAGATGCGCCCGCCTTGTGCGCGACATAGCTCACATCACCACCAAGCCGCTGCATGATCTCGCGGCAGATCGCAAGGCCCAGCCCCGCGCCACCCGCCTTGGACCCATCGGCAACGCGCGAGAATTTCTCAAAGATCAACGCGCGGTTTTCCGGCGCGATCCCGTTGCCGTTGTCAATAAAGTCAACGAAGCAGGATTTTCCGTTGCCGCTGACCTTGATCGTGAGCGTTGGTTTGGAGGCGTCACAGTATTTGCGCACGTTCGAGATCAGATTGATAAACACCTGCGCCAGCCGGTCCAGATCTGTCGTCAGAA
The DNA here is from genome assembly GCA_964351055.1 of uncultured Loktanella sp. GTDB lineage: Bacteria > Pseudomonadota > Alphaproteobacteria > Rhodobacterales > Rhodobacteraceae > Yoonia. The sequence continues at coordinate 2,068 of CAYGMX010000045.1, forward strand.
TCACATCCTCGGCGCGCGGATCGCGGATAACTGTCAGCACCCCATCCGGCAATCCAGCAGCGCCAAGCGCGCGATCCAGCAAGTCGGCCAGTTTGCCGGTTTGTTCGCGCAGGACAACCTGCCCGTTTTCAAGCACGGCGAGGTCCAGAAGATCGTCGAGCAACCGTGTCAGCCGGACCGCTTCGGCATGAATGATTGCCGCATAGCGACGGTGTTCCTCGTCCGATGTCCCGCCCTCTCGCAAAATATCGGAAAAGGACCGGATCGAGGTCATAGGTGTGCGCAGTTCGTGGCTGATCTGGCTCAGGAATGCATCTTTCTGGATCGACAGCGCGGTCAGTTTTTCGTTAGCGGCGCGGAGCGCGCGGGCTGTGCTTTCCTGTTCCTTGGATTTTGCTTCCAGACGGTTGGAATATTCCAGAATCTGCGCCGCCTCGTCCGCGACCGCAATAAGGTCCTCGACCGAAACACTGCTCCCGCCGATCAACTGCCCGATCATCGCATGCGCGGTCGCGGCGCCGACCGAACCTGCGAGTTCACGCTCCAGCCTTTCGATAAAGGCGGGCGTAACCTCTGGCAGATAGCCCAGCTTTCCTTGGTCAAGCGCCTCTTGTTCGAACAAAGCCTGCGCCTCGGTGCTGCCCATGATCCGCTGCGCCATGATCAGCAGGTCCTCTGCACCCGTCGCGGCGCTTGTCCATGCCGGTGCAGCACGCGAGTGGTCGAAGACATTAACAAACTGCGCACCTTGCAGGCGTTCCAAGGGGGCCGGAAAGGTCAGTAAGGAACAGGTAACAAACATCGCCGTATTCAAAAGCATCGACCACAATATCCCGTGGACCAAAGGATCAAGACCGGACAGACCAAAAAGCGCCTGTGGACGCAGGAAGGCATAGCCGAACAGACCGTTATCCATGACGGCCTGACTGATCACCGCATCAGGGCCGAAACTGGGCAGGAACAAAGTCCACAGCCAGACAACCAGCCCTGTCATCAATCCGGCCGCTGCACCCACGCCTGTCGCACCCCGCCAGAAGATCCCACCGATCATCGCGGGCAGCACCTGCACCGTCCCTGTAAACGAAATCAAACCGATCGCAGCCAGCGCGGCCCCGCCCCCTGAAAACCGGTAGTAGAGATAGCCCAGAACAAGAATACCCGCGATGCTGAGGCGACGCGAAAGCAGGATGACCCGCCGCACATCACCGGACATGACAGCATGTTGATTGGCCTTGGTGCTCAGCCAGATGGGTACAACAATATGGTTCGACACCATCGTGGCCAGCGCAATCGTGGCAACAATGACCATGGATGTCGCCGAAGAGAAACCGCCAAGGAAGGACAGAACAGCCAGACCGACACGCCCCTCGTTCAATGGGACTGTCACCACAAAAAGATCGGGGTTACTGCCGGCCGGCATCAGATCAAGCCCGATCACGGCAATCGGCACAACAAAGAGGCTCATGCCGAAAAGATAAAGCGGAAAGGCCCAGCTTGCGATTTGCAGATGCCGTTCGTCGGCGTTTTCAACGACCAGCACCTGATACATGCGCGGCAGACACAGGAAAGCTGCGGCAGACAGAAAGATCAGGCTGAACCACCGGCCACCATCGTTGTGCCAAAGCACGATGTCCGAGTTGTCGATCCGGTCAAGCATCTGCGCCGGACCACCGCCGATCCCCCATACCACAAATGCACCGACAGCGATCAGGGCCACAAGTTTCACCACCGCCTCAACCGCGATGGCCATGACAACACCGTGGTGGCGTTCGTTGGCGTCCAGATTGCGGGTGCCGAAAATGACTGTAAAGACAGCAAGGCCCACGGCGGTCCAGACAGCGGCGATGTCAAAGTCGGTATCGTTCCAGTTCGCGCCCTCGCTTTCGGCAAAGACCGCGAAAGACAGGGTCACGGATTGCAGTTGCAATGCGATGTAAGGCGTCGCCGCAATCACAGAGATGACCGCCACAAGCATGCCCAACTGTGTCGATTTGCCAAAGCGCGACGAGATCAGGTCGGCGATGGACGTGATCCGCTGCGCGCGACCGATCCGCACAAGGCGGCGCAGGATCCACCACCATCCCACCATAACAAGGGTCGGCCCCAGATAGATGGTCACAAACTCAAGACCTGACCGCGCGGCATAACCGACCGCGCCGTAGAATGTCCAAGCCGTGCAATAGATGCTCAGCGACAGCGTATAGATCCATGGTGAGGAAACCCAACTGGTTTGCCCCGCTTTGGCACGCCGCTCTGCAAGAAAAGCCACCGAAAACAGAAAGGTGACATAAGCCAGCGCGATAACAATGAGGGCGTTGAACGACATCATGGCTCGCGCGACCTGTCATCATTGTCTATGCTGTCCGGCTGGATGCGGGTGGTCAGGATTGCCGCCGCAATGATCAGCAGCGCCCAGACACCAAAGACATAGATCAGCCCGGATGATCCGACCGTTTCGTCGGGGCTTTCGTTCGTCCATGCCAGCGGCAGCGCAAACAGAACAATCCCGATAAATGGCAAGAGCTTGCCTGCATCGCGCAGGCGCCGCTGTCGGTAACTGGCCCGCTGGAGGAAAATCGGGGGCTTGGCCCGGCGGCTCATGCCTCCATCAGGCTGCGCACATGATCGCGCACCTCTGCGTTGGAAAACGGTTTGGTCATGAAGTGATTGGCCCCAAGCCGCAGCGCGAGTTCACGATCCTTTTCCTGACCGCGCGCTGTCAGCATCATCACGGGGATATTCTTGGTGACGTCGTTGGCCCGCAGATCGCGCAAAATATCGAACCCGCTGCGCCCCGGCAGCATGACATCAAGGATAATCATATCGGGCGGAAGACCAAGAACCTTGTCCATCGCGGTTGTCCCGTCTTCTTGAGTGTGGACCGTCCATCCATCGCGCGACAAAATAAAGCTGATTGCCTCGATGATGTTTGGCTCATCCTCGATCAGAAGGACACGTTTGCCCATCCCATCGCCTCCCCTTTTTCAATTCCTGCCGAACGACAGGCTTCCCCCGCTTTGCGACTATCACGCGAATTGCCAAGGCTGTCAAAGACCTGTTTTCCGGATCACACCCATCAACGCAGGTTCGCGGCGGCTCTGGCAGGTTGTGCGAGGGCAAATCCGGCAGGATATGCCAACCGGACGCGGCGCCTTTGACGGTTCAGGCGGGTCGGTGATGACAATCATCGTACTTTCTACCGGCGGGACATAGTCAAACTCTGCCGCCGCTGCGGGTTCGGCAACGGCATAGCACAACACGCGCGTCTCGTTCGGGGCCGGCAGCGCGGCATCCAGCCGGATCGGCTGCATCGGGCGGCTAAGCGCGCTGAACAAAGGCCAAAGCGGGCAAGCCCCGCCAGACCGTGGCATGGAAAAACCCGGCACAGCCTTAAGGTAGGTCAGCGCTCCCGCAGCATCACAGACGGCAAGTCCGATCGGGGGATGGTCTTCGGTCGGGGGCAAATGGCCAAGCCGCCGCAAAACGGTTGCAAGCGGGACAGCGAACAGACGCACGAGTTCTGCAGGATCATAGCCGGTTTGCCGGCAAGCCCGTTCGAAAGCGGCAAGCGGAAGAAGGGCCGCGTCTTGTGCATAACGCTGCATGACCCTTTCCAGCATGATCGCCGCCGCACCGGTCAAATCTGAACCCGCAACAGCCCGCGCGATGTCGGGTTCTGCATCTTCGAGGTGCTTGAGGTGGAACCTGCGCTGCGCCAGATAGGATTCCACCTCCTCGAAAGGTGTGTTGGCCTGATCGACCAGCGTTTGCGGCGCTTCAAGATAGGCAATCAATGACTCGCTGCTTGTGGCCAATCGCACACTGTCTTTGTGGATGTTTTCGTGAAAGCGGCGCTGCCAATCCTGATCAAGCTCCTCTGGACCTACAAGAATGGACGCCGACGACCGGATCGCACTGACCGCCGAGATCACTTCGTGCAAAGAACCGGCTAATTGCGGATCATAGGCCACGCGATCGGTCAACAGCCGCAACTTTTCGTCCAGCATCTCGATCCGGCGGGCCTGCAACGCGATCAGTTTGCTCCATCCCGGATAGCGGGCGGCCAATTCTTCGGTGCGCTCCACCTCGGCGATGCCGCCCATGACGGCCGCCGCACTGCGCATCTGGTCGAGCATCTCTCGATCCGCACCTTCGATGAGCAGGGATGTGTCTACACCCAGGGCCCGTGCGATATCGGCAAGAAGCTTTCCACCGATTCTGCGGCGATTGTGTTCAATCAGGTTCAAATAAGAGGGTGAGATACCCACTGTTTCGGCAACTGTGGCCTGTCTCAGTCCGCGGTCAAGACGCCGCTCGCGGATGCGCGACCCTGCAAGGCTTTGGGTTGGCACGGTGAATTCCTCTATTGGTTTCAGTGGCTTTCTGCATCTGCAAGAAAACAGATTGACAAATTTGACACGTCATTTGTGCACGAATTTACAAATAAGTCCAGCACTCTCAATGGTTTGTTGCTGAAAGTGCACCACCTCACCCAGAGTAAACTTGTACTGCATAAGTGCTTGTTGCCGGGCTGGGAGGCCCAACCAACAGAAATCTTTAGGGAGGATAATAATGTCCAATTCGAAATTCTCGCGTCGTGGCGTGCTCAAGACTGGTGTGGTTGCCAGTGCTGGCCTCGCGCTGCCGACATATCTGCGCGCACAGGAGTCCGGCTTTACCAACGCCCCGGGTGCGAGCGAAGTGACGCTCGGTTTTTGCGTTCCGCTGTCTGGTCCATATGCCGACGAAGGTGCGGACGAACTGCGCGCACTGGAACTGGCCGTAGAGCACCTGAACGGTCAGGGCGACGGCGGTATGCTCAGCACCTTCTCGTCCAAAGCGCTTGACGGCACAGGGATCCTGGGCCGCGAAGTCAAGTACGTGACCGGCGACGACCAGACAAAATCTGACGTAGCCCGCGCAACCGCGCAGTCCATGATCCAGAAAGACGGCGCGATCATGATCACGGGTGGTTCGTCATCCGGTACTGCGGTGGCTGTTCAGGCGCTGTGTCAGGAAGTCGGCATCATCTTTATGGCCGGTCTGACCCACGCAAACGACACCACCGGCAAGGACAAGAAGGCAAACGGCTTCCGCCACTTCTTTAACTCCTACATGTCCGGTGCGGCACTCGCGCCGATCCTTGCAGCGCAGTACGGCACCGACCGTAAGGCCTATCACCTGACCGCCGACTATAACTGGGGCTACACCACAGAAGAAGCGATCCGGTCCTCGACAGAAGCCATGGGTTGGGAAACCGTCAACACAGTGCTTACACCACTGACACAGACTGACTTCTCGTCCTATATCGCGCCTGTTCTGAATTCCGGCGCCGATATTCTGGTTCTGAACCACTACGGCGGGAACATGGTTAACTCTTTGACCAACGCTGTTCAGTTCGGTCTGCGTCAGGCGCAAGCCAACGGCAAGCAGTTCGAAATCGTTGTTCCGCTCTACTCAGAGCTGATGGCACGCGGTGCCGGTGACAACATCGGCGGTATCCTTGGTTCGCAGAACTGGGACTGGAAACTCGAAAACCAGCTTGGCGCGCGCTATTCCGGCACCAACGCGTTCGTTCAGTCCTTCGGCACAAAGTACGGCTTCCCGCCATCACAGGCCGCCCACACATGCTATGTGCAGACACTGCTTTATGCAGATGCCGTGACACGTGCTGGCAGCTTTGCACCATGCGCCGTCGGCGAAGCGCTCAAAGACTTCGAGTTCGACGGGATGGGCAACGGTCCAACACTGTACCGTGGCGCGGACCACCAGTGCTTCAAGGACGTTGTCGTTGTGCGCGGCAAGGAGAACCCAGAGAACGAGTTCGACCTTGTTGAAATCGTTGAGGTCACCCCTGCCGATCAAGTGACATACGATCCAGAGCACCCACAGTTCGCCGGCGGTTCGCTGGGGACTTGCAACAACGGCGCATAAACCACGCCAGAGGCGCGCGCTGCAACAGGAGCGCGCGCCCCATTCCAATGCTCAGGCATTCCCCCCATTTTTACCATGCGAGGCACGTAATCCATGGACCAGATCATCGTTCAGATTCTCAACGGGTTGGACAAAGGCTCTGCCTATGCGCTAATCGCGCTTGGACTTACTCTCATTTTCGGGACACTGGGTGTCGTCAACTTTGCGCATGGTGCTTTGTTCATGCTCGGGTCCTTTTGCGCGGTGATCCTGTCGCGCCTTTTGTCGTTGAGCCACGAGGTGATCGACGAAAGCCGGACAGATTTCTTGGGCAACCCGATGAAGGTGAATGTGCCCTACATCCATGAATGGTTGGGGCAAGAAACCGGCGATGCGATCATACAATGGTCCGTGCCGCTGGCGATCCTGTTCTCCATCCCGATCATGATAACGATCGGCTTCATCATGGAGCGCGGCCTGATCAAGCACTTCTACAAGCGTCCGCATGCGGACCAGATCCTTGTGACATTCGGCCTTGCCATCGTTCTGCAAGAGATCATCAAGTATTTCTTTGGCGCAAACCCGATCCAGACCCCCGCACCGCCCGCCTTTACGGGCAGCCTTGATTTCGGTGTCTGGCTTGGCTTTGATCCGCTGTCGATCATGTATCCCTACTGGCGGATGGTCTATTTCATTTTCTCCGTAATCGTCATCTGCGCTGTCTTTGCCTTCCTGCAATTCACGACCTTCGGGATGGTGGTGCGGGCCGGCATGGCCGACCGCGAGACCGTGGGGCTGTTGGGAATAGATATCGACCGCAGGTTCACGCTGATGTTCGGCCTAGCTGCGGCGGTCGCCGGTATGGCGGGGGTCATGTATGCGCCCATTGTCGCGCCCAACTATCATATGGGCATGGATTTCCTTGTGCTTAGCTTCGTTGTGGTGGTGGTTGGCGGTATGGGCTCTCTGCCCGGCGCTGTTGCTGCGGGTTTCCTTCTGGGCATCCTTGAAAGCTTTGCCTCAATGCCTTGGGTCGTACAAACGCTGCCCGGCATCAACCAAATCATCATCTACCTTGTCGCCATCATCATTCTGCTGACCCGTCCACGGGGCTTGATGGGCCGCAAGGGTGTCATGGAGGATTAATCCGATGTTCGGACTAGAGAAAAAAGACGCGCGGCTTTTGTTGATCGTCACTGCGATGGCACTGCTTGCACCATTTCTTCTAAACCCGTTCCCCGAAGGATCGGCCATGGCGCAATTCAACGCAGGCTATCCTGACCTGATGCAGCGTTTCGTGATCTTCGGGATCCTGGCGATCGGGTTCAATATTCTGTTCGGCCTGACAGGCTATCTGTCATTCGGGCACGCGGCCTTTCTGGGTGTCGGTTCCTATGCCGCGATCTGGAGCATGAAACTGGTCACCATGAACATCATCCCTGCGATCATTCTTGCAGTCGTTGTTGCGGGGCTTTTCGCGCTGATCGTCGGGTATATTTCGCTGCGGCGGTCGGGCATCTACTTCTCTATCCTTACCCTCGCTTTTGCACAGATGTCCTATTCGCTCGCCTACTCGGTGCTCACCCCGATTACTGGTGGCGAAACCGGTTTGCAGATCAAAGCGAATGACACACCCTTGCTGGACCGGGCACTGGAAGCAGGCCAGATCGGACGGGCCAATCTCTTTGGCTTCGAAATGAGCAGCGGTTTCAATCTGGAACTTGGCGGTTGGGAATTCACCATCAATCTGGGTTATTATATCGCCGCAATCGTCATGCTGTTGGCATTCTACATGTCGATCCGGATTTTCCGTTCGCCCTTTGGCATGATGCTGCGTGCCGTGAAATCGAACCAGCAGCGCATGAACTACGCGGGCCTTTCTCCGAAACCCTACACCCTTGCGGCGTTTGTTATTTCGGGCATGTATGCCGGTCTGGCGGGTGGTCTGCTCGTTGCGATGGACACGCAAGTGGGACCGGAACGTATGTTCTGGACAGCCTCGGGCGAGATCGTGATTATGGTGATCCTTGGCGGTGCAGGCACCTTGCTAGGTCCGGTATTGGGTGCTGGCTTCATCAAATACTTCGAGAATATCATCTCCAAGATCAACGAGACGATCCTGCACAACTGGTTTGCGTTCCTGCCTGACGGGCTAGAGGATTTCATGGTCGCTCTGTTCTATCCGTTCATCGGCAAGGGCTGGCACCTGACGCTGGGCATCATGTTCATGCTGGTCGTCATCTTCCTGCCCGGTGGTCTGGTGCAAGGTGGCCAGAAATTTGCAGGCATGTTCCAGCGGCGCAAGCCATCGGAAGACTCGAAATCAAAAGCCACTGAACCGGCCGAATAGGGAGACAGACAGATGGGTCTGCTAGAAGTCAAAGGCATCAATAAACGGTTTGGCGGCTTGCAAGCGCTGGGTAACGTCAACCTCAGCGTGGCCGAGAACACGACACACGCCATCATCGGGCCAAACGGTGCTGGTAAGTCCACCTTGCTGAACGTCTTGATCGGCAAGCTTATTCCCGACAGCGGCTCGGTCATGTTTGACGGAAAGTCCGTGCTGGGGCGCAAGCCGCACGAGATCAACCAGATGGGCATCAGCCGCGTGTTCCAGACACCCGAGATTTTCGGTGACCTGACCGTGTTCGAGAATGTGATGATCCCCTGCTTTGCAAAACGTGATGGTCCGTTCCGGATGCACGCGGTCGAAAGCATCTTTTCGGAAAAAGGGATTCAGGAACAGGCCGAGATGATCCTGACGGATGTGAAGATGCTTGAAAAGCGGCACATGACAGCCACCAGCCTGTCACGCGGTGATAAGCGCCGCCTTGAGATGGCGATGTGTCTTGTCCAAGAGCCAAAGCTTTTGCTGCTGGACGAACCGACCGCAGGGATGGCGCGTGCGGATACGCAGAACACCATCGCCCTGCTCAAGGAAATCCGCGAAACGCGCGGAACGACGATGGCCATTATCGAACACGACATGAACGTGGTTTTTTCGCTCGCGGATCGGATCACGGTTCTGGCGCAGGGCTCCCCCTTGGTGGAAGACATCCCTGAAAACATCAAAGGGCATCCAAAGGTCCGCGAAGCCTATCTTGGCGAAGCACAGGTCTAGCAGCCAGTATCTGGCACATAAATCGCTTACAGGCTTTTGTGAAAAGTCTGTCACCCCGGAGAGAACCTATGAACGCACCTTTCAACAAGCATGCCAATAACGCCGCGACACATCCGGCCTTTCTGAGTGTGTGGGAAATCGAAGCCTATTATGGCGAAAGCTACATCGTGCAGAATGTAAGCTTCAACATTCATGAAGGCGAAATCCTTGCCCTTCTGGGGCGTAATGGTGCGGGCAAGACCTCGACGCTGCGCACGATCGCGCGGCTGGACAATCCCGCGCTCACGCATGGCGAGATCTGGCTTGACCACCAACCCCTCCACGAAATGAAAAGCCATCAGGCAGCAGCAGCGGGCATTTCGCTTGTGCCCGAAGACCGGCGCATCATTCCGGGCCTGACGGTCGAGGAAAACCTTCAACTCGCGCAGATCGCACCCCCAAAGGGCTGGTCAATCGACCGTATCTACGATCTCTTCCCCCGTTTGGGTGAACGCCGCAAACAGGAAGGTGTCACCCTGTCGGGTGGCGAACAGCAGATGCTGTCCATCGCGCGTGCCTTGGCCCGCGATATCAAGGTCCTGTTGCTGGACGAACCCTATGAGGGTCTCGCGCCCGTTATCGTGCAGGAAATCGCCAAGACACTGGGGATCATCAGAGATCAGGGCATTACAACCGTGATCGTGGAACAGAACGCGGTTGCCGCACTCAAACTTGCTGATCGCGCTGTCATCCTCGATATCGGCAAGGTTGTTTTTGACGGCTCTGCTGCAGAGGTGCTGGAAAACGAAAAACTGCGGGCGCAGTATCTCGCGATCTAGACAGTTTTAGGCATAAACCTCGGATCGAAGAGAGTTTCCTTTCTTCGATTAACGACTTGGTAATCCGAAACCGCGATTCTGTTCTGGATAGTCACTCGCTTTTCGGACCTGAACAGATGGAAACCTCACTCAATATCGCGCCGCCAGGCAATGCGATCTCCCAATCGTCACCACAGCGCGACCGCGCTGTGACCATACGTGTTCAACCGCTCGAGCGTACCGATCAGGCCGCGATACTGCCTGACAAGAACCCCTTTATCGCGCAGATCGTGACGGCACGCTTGTCCGGATCAGACTATCCTGACAACCCTGCCGAAATTGCACCGCCGGAGCGCACGCTGCGGCCCTACGATGTTCCGATGCTGC
>CAYGMX010000046.1:0-12254 GCA_964351055.1 uncultured Loktanella sp.
GTCCTTCCCAATGCGTGAAGCCCCCCGGCCTGAGACTACGAACGGGGTGCCCCATGTGCAGATCGACGTGCAGCCTGTTCCGGAGCTATCGGAAGAAATGTTGCGTCAGGTCGCAGAGTTTCCCGGAGTTGTGCTTGGGGCAACCAGTGTGTCGCTTCCCGGTGCTGTCGGATTCCAACTTGCGGGCGATGTCTCCATAGCCCAACCACAGGCAATTGTAGGGGGGCGTGAGTTTGCGCATCTCCATCCTGACGGGAGCCTTCATGCGTCGCTGCATCCAGATACAGCTCGCGCCGCAATTGACGCCGGTTGGGCCGTGGCGCATCCTTGGGCCGATCAACGCGCAGGCTGGGAAGGGTTTGTAATGATCTACACCCCGGCCACCGAATCTGAATTGGAAGTAGTGCTTCAATTGGTGCGTGGGTCATACACGTTTATTACAGGTGAATTGTTGCCCGAAACGTAACCATAGCAGCCATTGGTGCAACATGCAGCATAGATCAAATAGGGTTGAGACCTGTCGTTTGCTGCATATTGTTTGGATAGCTAGCTTGTTGATTTCCTCTACTCAGACAAGAGTCAACCAAATCGACTAAGCAGACTTGGATATATGGAAAATAAGAAGAAAATCGCCATTTTGGGTGCAGCAGGGGTGACAGGAAAAGCTGTCGTTCTAGCGGCGTTGCGACGTGGCTACAGTGTTCAAGCGTTGGCGCGCGATCGTGCAAAGGTGGGTGTTAATAGCCCGGCGCTGAAGGTCATCGAAGGCAGCGCAGACGATCTAAGTGTCATCATTGAATTGCTCACAGGCTGCTCTGCTGTGATTAGCACACTTGGGCCTGGCTTTGACAAGGAGGTCGCTCGGAAAATGGTCAGCACATCTGCCACGGCAAACGTGATCCAGGCGATGAAAAAATTGGAAATCAAGCGCTACGTTGTCATGTCTGGTGCGAGTGTGGTCATGCCCGGAGACCGGACAACAACACTCGCAAACATGGTCACCCGCTTTGTGTTCCCGTTCCTTCTTGGCGACATCTTGAAGGACAAGTATTCAGAATACGAGCTACTGAAACACAGTAGTCTAGATTGGACACTCGTGCGTTGCCCTCGCATCCGCGAAGACGACAGAAACTCGCACCTGATCATTCGAAAGGCCAAGCACGATACATTATGGGTTAACACGTCAACCTTGGCAGAATTTCTTGTAGACCAAATCGAGGACGACAAATACCTGCGCACAGGAGTTTTTGCTTCTAGCAGACATTAACCACCAATTGGCCTAACTAGACCTGACGTGTATAATTGGGAGTCTTGCAGGCCAAGTTGGAAACATCTTGGATTTTGCAACGGCTCGCAGCCAGCTGAAAAACTTTAAGGGTGGCGGTAGACCCTGATTGCGCTTTTACCCAATGCTGCCATTCGCCGTTATGCAGAAATTCGGTATATTGGGCACAAAGGAGACATTCGCTACTACCTGCTTCAAGGTCTGCTTTGCGGACAAAACGGGCTTTGGTGATCGGCTTCCCAAAGACCGCTTTTCTGTTGCTTGGACACGCGGCGACATTATCGACAATCGCTCTGCTCGCCTCAACTGCCGCGTGGACTATGCCACCAGACATGGAACGCGCAAACCAACATTACCGTCGCAATAGGGGCCCACAAGGCTCGTTCCCAAAATGAAGGTGTCACGATATTTGCGAAGGTTGTTAGGCCTGTAACGCAAAGTACGACCCACATTGGCCAATGCAGATTAAGCTGATTGTGCGCGTAGCGTCGAACGACAATTGCCATAGTAGCCAGAAGCGCTGCGGAGAGTGCAGCAATGGTTCGTCCTGATATCGACAACACACCGGCTTGAAACCCACCTTGTGTCAAATGCCCAAGCGGTGCGCCAAGGACAAGCGACAGCTGAAAACAAATCAAAATAGCGCAAAGCACAGTGTAGATATTGGCAGCAATCATTTCACGTCTCCAAAGTGTTGATCTGACCCAACCTCAGAATTGCTCTGGCTCGGTCTAGGCAATCATTCAGCCAAGTGGCGGTGACCAAAAGAGTTTCCAGCCGTTCAATTATTGCAAATTGTCCTGCGGCCAACACTTTCTTTGGACTGGTCATCGACCTTGTGGATGTCGCTACTCTACCAGCCTCGGGTGCCGCCTGACAAAATTAGGAATTTGCCGACAAAGCCAAGCCACAAAGCAAAAGGGCAGCAGAAACCGCGCATGCCAATGTCCGCACAGTGTTCCAGAACGTCCAGCGAGGCACATAAGATTGGGTCCAATAATCCTGCGTTGCGCCTTCGGATAGCTCCATACCAGCAAGAGCTTCATTCATCGGTACATTGAAGAACAGCGTCACACCAAAACAGCCACAAAGGTATGTCAGGCCTGCGAGTGCCATCACTATGCCAGCCAGCCCGCCTGAATTGGCTACGGCGCAGCCAACGATGATCATCGAGACGGGCACCATGCCTAGGAGGAGCGTCATAAACACCCAACGAAAAACTTCGCGGTTGATGACTTGCATTGCTTCAACGCCGCCGTCGCCGCCGGTTTTGGCCAGTGAGCGCATGATGAAATCCGAAAAAGCGAGGAACACGCCGCCAACGAATGCGTAAGCGAGTATAGCGATTTGGATAAGTACAAGAAACCATAATGGCATGGGACAGGCCTTTCTATCAGAGATTTGAGGATGGCATGAGGCGCATCCCTGCGCCCCAGCGTGTTCAGTGCATCACTGCGTAAACAAGTGCTGTTTCGCAGTGGCTGTCAGCCCAGAGGTCCACTACGGAAAGCTCGTCTTCCCAGCGATTGATAATTTGCTCCGCACAGTCGTCGCGGATACCCTCCATGGCGAAGCGATAAGCCAAATTGGCGTTCTGGAATTCGACGGCCTGAAGCCCTTCCATCATACGATCATTGAAGCTCGGCATCAGGCCATAGACCGTGTTCCGCACATCAAACGCATAGTCGCGCGCGGTCACAACGTCCTGACGGTTGCCGAGTACGGAGACGTGCCCTGAGAGGAAGTGATCGAAATCATATTCAAGGAAAGTTGCAAACGTTTCGAAGTAGGCATTCACGTTGCTTGTGGCACCAAAGTTCATGAACGGCGCTTCGCCCGGTGTGATTGTGTCGATTGCCATCAGAAACTTTCGGTCCGGCAAATAGATCATCACATCAGTGTCTTCAGCATGGAAATTGGCCGTTTGAAGCTGGATATCTACGCCACCAACTGTCAGGTCCAATGCAGAATCGAAAACCCGCGTCGGCGTAAGAACACCTTCAAGTGGGAATTTCTCAAGCGTTTCAGCCACCTCCGCGGCAGCGACAATCTCCAGGTCGGGAATGTCGGCAAACAAGTGACTGCCGCCGTTATGGTCCCGGTGACCGTGGCTCATGATCAGATGCGTTATCGGGGCATCTGGGGCAGTCATCGCTATGGCCTTACGCAGGTTTTCGCCAAAGCTGGGTGGTGCGTCCAGCACCACAACACCATCTTCGGTTACAGCAAATGCTGATTGATAGATGAGGTCAGTGACAAAGAAGAGCCCCGGTTCTATCTCGCTCACATGCAGGCCGAACTCTGTATTGATCGCCGCAGCCCGCGCCCGCATCTGCGGCAGTTCTGGCGAAAAGTGCTGATAGCTGTCGGCATGGTCGACCTCAAGCGAGATTGTATTTGCTGTGTTACGTGCGGTCTCGGCAAATGACGACGCTGCCGAGGCAAGCACCACGACAGAGGTAACAGCGGTGAAGTTTAAGAATTTATGCATTTTGGAGCTCCCAAGGTTGAATGCGATAACCATGGGATAGGAGATTGGGTGGGCGAGAGTATTGGCCGATCCGGCCAGAAAATTGACCGAAGAGGTCAGGTCACCGTCACTGACCTATGCTGCGCTTTACGAAACGTCGCAGGCGTATCACCCGCCCAACGCTTGAAGGCCCGGTTGAAAGAGCTCTGTTCAGAGAACCCCGTCAGAAACGCGATTTCCGCGATTGAATAACGCTCATCACGCAGCAGCCCCTTCGCCAATTCCTGTCGCGTGTCCTCAGTGAGAGTTCGAAAAGTCATGCCATCATCCGCCAGGCGACGGTGCAGTGACCGAACACTCATACCCATGTTTCGCGCCACGTCTTCCATCTTTGGCAGGCCCTCGCTGAGCGCACGTGCGATCACATCCTTGGTGCGCTGGTTCAGCGACTTCGTGTCGGCTATCTGCGCGAGTTCTCGATCCAGATGTTGCTGCAAGAATTGGGTAATACCCTCGTCACCAAGCTTGTTGGGCCGATTAATGCTATCGGGCGAGATCAGGATTGCATCGCGGTCTGAACCGAAAAAGACTGGACATCCAAAGTAGGCTTCATGATGCGCAATGACTGATGGCGCTGGATGACTGAGATGGACTACGAGCGGTGCGAAGGTGCCGTCTTGAGACACTTCCCGCCCTATTGCGGTTGCACTTGCAAGTGTCGCCTCGTTGGACAACCGCAGCCCCAACCGCCGGTCTCCTGACCGGTGCAATACAAACCATGTATTCAGACCTTCGGGTTGCAGTTCGTAGGCGACGACGCTCGTCCAAAGGCGGGCGTAACGAGCCACACGTGAGTACGAACCAAAGAGCGTCGGAGCCGCCTTGAACGCGAGCCCCAACGCGCCATAGTCGTCACAGCGCATCGATGCACCGGTTCGCAACGGCAAGTCTGTTGCGTCGGTGTCCTGCGCTATCCTCTCGAGAAGATCATAATACGCTGATGCCGCAACCATAGTTTTGGGATCGGCGTCAGCATCGGGATCTAAGCCAACGGATTGGAGCAAGGCTGACGAATTCACACCAGAACCTGCAGCGGCAACCATTTTACGCACGAAAAGAGAAGTCACAGCATCCATACTGTCATTATATAGCGGCTGCGGCGAATGTCACTTTTTGGAAGTGTTGTGGTCTTAGGAGCGGCTTTTCGGCTGGGTTTATCCCTGCGCTTCGAACTACTTTTGATCATAGGGGCGTTCTAGCAGCGGTACATTTAGGCAATGCCGAGCACCGCCGTGAGTTGATCTGGCATGGCAACGCGGCAAAACCCAGACCACATCGGGCAATGGCGTCACCGACAGTTTCGGAAAGCTGACATTCGCGGCGTTGCAGAAATATTGCAAGATGGGCTCAAGCCAGCCATTCGCTACAGTCCGAGCCAAGGTCTGCAGTGCGGGACGAAGCGGACGGACAATAATCCATTCCCAATTGAATTCGAGCCACTGCAGCCTATCCGGCACCGCCTTCAAGCCAGTCCCGAGCCCGAACATCCGGAATTAACTCTTCGAGCCGCCCTCGATAAAGCGTGAGTTCTTCGTCGGAAAGCTTTCCATCCCATTTCTTAGAACTGGCAGAGTCAAAGAAGTTCGCATCATTTTTCCAGAAACCCGTGCCGCCCACTGGTGCGTAGTCGGCTGCCTTGGCCTTCATCGCGCCGAAAGCTGTGGCCTTGGTCACCTTGTCGATCACGCGGGCGCTCGCTTCGATCTCTGCCGAGGCGGCCAATGCCTCGACCGTTCGCCGACCGTCACGAACCATGTCGGAATAATGGAATACCTTCAGATCAGGCAACCTACCGGAAAGCACCGTATTGGTATAGTGTATCGCCATAGTCATCAGAGTCTCTTGGCCAAAGTTGTTGCAATCTGACAAGTTGCCTACATAGGCACGGATTGAGCGCGGGACGGGCCATTTATACAGATCGTCATCACTGGCTTCGCTCCTGTTAGCGGTGTGTTTTCGCAAGGAGAAAAAGACGTCTAGCGGGTGGCGATAAACGGCAATAACTGTAACGCCCTCCCAGATCGGGAATCCGTCAGCGGGTGTGTGCGTCTTGACGACCCGGCGCCCCTTTTGCGCGGCAAGCGCCTCTGCGACCTCGCTCGCCGGGACACCCAAGTCTGCGTCAACCCAAGGTGAAAGTATCGGCAGCCTTGCAGGCAACTCCGCCCCGCCGTGAGCAAGCATCGCGAGCATCGTCTGGGTCCAAGTCGTCCCGCATTTGGTTGGAGTGCAAACGAGGATGTCGCCTTTGTTTGGCACCCATGTTTCCCAGCGTTCGGGACGTGTGATCCCACCGCGATAAATGCGTGCTGCGGGGGCGATCATTTGGGCAGGACTGTTCATCGTAATCTGGCCCTCCGAGTGCAGGCGTTTCGGCACTCTGTGCGCTCCAGATCGCCACGTACCACTTCGGGAAACGTAGGCCGGAAGGCCCTTCCAGTCTATTGCCAACTTCGTTCAGCGGCGGCTTCTGCCCGGAACCGTGTGCCTTGAACGTGCAGAGTTGTTCAGCAGGCCGGGTTCGCGCCTGTCATGATACACCAGGCCCAAGGCCGCCAGGTGATCCACAGCGGACACAACCTTTCGCCAAGTGTAGAGCGGGTTGCGGTATCGTTCCGGCGTTTCATAGTGGCGCGACGTGCGGCTATAGCTCACCCAATCGAAAGTGCTGCAAACATCCAAGATGACAGCCGTGCAGGTCTTGTCCGTCTTTAACTCTCGGTGAAATTCGGGCCAAAACGCGTTGGATTGAAATTTGCACGACAGCGGCCGTTGCTGTTCGTTGTCTTTTTTCAATGGCAGTATCCAAACTGGTTGGACAATTGCCGAAAAGCCGCAATGATATCAAAGCCCCATGAAACAGGGGTTGGACAGGCTAAGTATTTTGATTTTGCAGGATTATGTCTCGACCCTAGGGACTGCCATTGGTGCAAGAAACCTCATAACTCAGTGCCTTGCGACCCTTAGGGAGAGACACTGCAGCCGAGATGAGAGAAATGATCAACTGATCGGGGTTTCTCAGCACGCCACTTCGGAATCGCGATGACCGATGCGCTCATCCTCATCGATACACTTATGGCAAAAGCGGATTTCTGTCACGGACCAGCGCCAAATGTGGTTGATTGGCCGATGGATTGTTCACACACGAGCGGTTCTTCGAAGGGGCCCATTCATTTCGTTCATGCTGCCTCTGAATATACCCAGTCCACTGTTGGCCCGTTATTGCAGCCATGCTTGCAGCTTTCAGCAACTTGTTTGGCCAAGAAGACAGATATGCGGTCTTTTCAACGTAACCCGCTTCAAATTGCGGGAAAAAACTGCCTGTGCGGTCTGGCAGATTAGGGCGTATGGACAGGTATCTTTCCGCTCTCTACTGTCTCCACTAGTTCACCGAGAGGCGCTGGGATGGCCGATTACGAAATCTTCGATCTTGGTGCGACCAAGTTGACATGCGGCATAACTGTTCCGTCGCTGCATCTGGCCTACAAAGTATATGGTCGGTTAAACGCCCAGAAATCGAACCTGATCCTCTATCCGACATCATATGGTGCGCAGCATTCCGACATTGACTGGCTGATCGGGACCGACGGTATCCTTGATCCCGCACGCTACTGCATTGTGATACCGAACCAGCTTGGCAATGGGCTATCGAGCAGTCCGAGCAATCTTGCTGGTCCATTCGCGCATGGTCGCGCCCCCGCATTTTCCCATCCGGACAATGTTCACGCGCAAGACCGGCTGCTTGAAGAGATCCTCGGCGTGGAAAGCATCGCGCTGATTTACGGCTGGTCAATGGGCGGTCAGCAGGCACTGCACTGGGGCGCGCTCCATCCCGAAAAGGTCGAACGAATTTGCGCAACCTGCACGTCCGCGCGCACCAGCCCGCACAACAAGCTTTTTCTTGAGGGTCTTCAGGCAGCGCTTACGGCAGATCCGGCATGGAACGGCGCATGGTTCACCCAACATCCGGTCCGCGGGCTGCGCGCCTTTTCACGCGTCTATGCGGGGTGGGCGCTCAGCCAAGCATTTTATCGCGAAGAGCTCTGGGCGAAAGCGGGCTTTAGTTCGCGCGAGGACTATGTGTTGCGTGCGTGGGATGCGAATTTCCTGCGCCGCGATCCAATGGACCTGCTGTCCATGATCCAGACTTGGATTGACTCTGACATATCCAACAACGCCGTTTTTCGCGGCGACCTCAACGCAGCCCTCTGTGCGATCAAAGCGCCGTCAATCATAATGCCATCGACAACGGACCTCTATTTCACGATCGACGACAGCGAGATCGAAACATCCATGATGCCAAATGCAGAGTTTCGGCCAATCCGCTCTCATTGGGGACACCGCGCCGGAAACCCTCAGCATGCGCTCGAGGATAAGGTTTTTATTCAGCAAGCGGTCAAGACACTGCTCGCACAATAGAAGGCGTGTTCTGACGCTCACCATCCAATCTGGATATTGCAGCGATCTGCGGACAACCGCAGATTTCATCGGGCACGATCTGTTGCAGCAATAGACGCCAAGGTCCGCAAACCCGCTGGGTGCCTCAGCCCAAACATTTCACCTGTGGGTACCACGCAGCCTATTGCGACTGTCTTCCCAGTTCTGGCGTCGACATTTCTGTTACGGGCTGGGTGGCGCTCCCTGTCCAAAGGTTGGTGATCTTCAACCGCTGACCATATCCCAGAAGCAAGAGAAGCAGGGCGATCCCGATGATTGGCATGTGGCCAATAAACTCGACAAGAGCAGCGTCATTATCCCCTTGCAGGATGAAAACGATGTTGGACACCGCCATCATGACGGACAGCGCCAAAACAGCGAGGCGCACTGTCGTCCCAAGGATCAGCACAATACCAATCACCGCTTCGACCATACCCGCTGACAGGACAAAGAGACGATCATCAAAGAAGGACAATCCTAGCGCTGCCATAAAATTCCACTGGTACTGCACCACAAAAACCTGCCCCAATGCAGATGGTGCAAGCTTTTCCCCAATCGCAAGAGCCCCCAGCGAAAGACCTGGCCCTCTCCGCAACACCTCGACAGAATACGGCTTTAGGAGGTCACGGCGCTGTTCGTTCTCGATTGCGTTCAGGAGCAAAAAGCAGGCGATCCCAATGATGATTGCGTATTCTAATGCAGGCAAAAGGCCAAACTTCACCACCACGCCGGCGTGCAGCACAAGCATCATAATGGCCGCAGTCTTTATCCAGCGATTGGCAATCAGCATGATGCCTATGATTGCTTGAAGAACCACAAGGGCTAGTCCGAACGAGCCGTCAGCGATCTTGTGAGGCGCCACCAAAGCGCCTTCATAAGCTGTTAGAAGAAAACTCATCCCGGTGAAGACGCGCAAAATCTCCATGAAGTCGTGACGGAACTTTGACTTTACGATCTGCAAGGTGGGCAGTTTGCCATCAAGCCAGACCGAAAAGAAGACCATGAGCGTGGCAAGAACGATCCAGCCAAGAAAGATCGGATCGGTCAGCGCATAGTTGGGCAATGGTTCCGCGTCTCCGGACACAAACCAATTCACATGCGCTGCCGCTTGGGTTGCTGCCAAAACGAAAGTCGTGGCGACCCCGCAGATGATCCACTTTGGCTTGCTCACGCGCTGTGTCCTCGGCTTGAATGTCTTTTACATCTTCAGTGTTGAATTAGGCCACTGCCTGCGTATTTCCAGCTGGCCGATCATGTATGATCGGGTTTCGATTGGCTCTTAACATCAGCTGCGCCGCGCCACGCCCATGTAGATCACCACTTTGAAGGGCAGTCTGCCGAACACCAGATCGCCGCGCCGGTTCATCCCGCGCGGGCCCAATCCGGTTTGGGGTCCGGGCAAGAACCCTGCCTGTCCAAGGGCTTTATCCAGCTCTTGCGGCTTGATAAACATCTTGGGGTCATGGGTGCCCTTGGGCAAGATGCGCAGAACGTCCTCGGCCATCGTGATGGCTGCAAGCTGCGCAACTTTATTCCGGTTTATCGTGTCGTAAAGGAAAACCCCTCCGGGCTTTAGCACGCGCGCGACCTCAGACAACACAAGGGACAGGTCGGAAACATGTTCAAGGACGTCCACGCAAACAACCACGTCAAATGATGCGGTAGCGTAAGGCAGGTTTTCACCGACACCGACATCATAGCCGATCGTCAACCCACCCTGTTTTGCGTGGGCGCGCGCAGCCTCGATCGCCTGTCCTGCGGGATCAATACCTGTCACTATGGCACCACGTTCAACAAGGGCTTCGGCCATGAACCCGCCTGCACATCCCAGATCAAGAACGGCTTTGCCTTGCCAGTCAATCTGCTTGTCGAACCAGGACAAGCGTCCGGGGACGAGGTTCTTGAGGGTTCGCACCCAGCGGATGTCATCGGACCACCAGTTTGCAGCGACATCGTCATAGATTTGTAGATTGTTGCGCACACGCGTACTCATTGCGAATTCTGCCTTCCAAAGGTGGGCACGGCGTAGGGCACCCGTTTTTTGTAACTTGCGAACGCTGCACCATAGCGTTTGGCAAAGCGCCGTTCTTTCAGCCGTGGTGCAACCAAGCAGTAAGTGGAAAGCGTCAAAGCCAGCGCAAGTTGATCAGGTGTCCAAACCGGTACCGTCCATGTGGTCAGCGCGAAAGCGACATAAATCGGCTGTCGCATGATCCCGAAGAGCCCCCTTGTCGGCATATCCGGAAAGACCGGTTTGATGTTTTGCATCAAAGACATCCAGCCAAGCGCGCCGGATTGCACCTCTGCGCCTGCGTCATAGCTTGCCCAGATCAGCAAAAGCCATGACAAAGCGTACAACATGCAAATGAATGCAAAGGCCAAGCCTTCGGCCTGCCACCAAATCACACCGCTTGGTGTCCAGAACGTGAATAGAACGAAAAGCTGGACTGAGGCGATGATCGCATAGGTCGTTGTCGCGAGTGTTTTGCCATGGCCCGCAGGGGCCAATTTGCCCAGAATGCGCCCGCCGCGCGTCGTTAACAAAAGGGAGTGCAGCAGCGGAAACTGCATGACCAAGGCCGCATTTACCATGATTGACCACGGTGCAGGCACCGTCCCCAAACTGATACTCATGCCGAAGAACATCGCAACCATCATCGACAGCACAGCTAGCGCGAATATCACATGACAGATGCCCCCATAGATCAACGCAATCGCAATCCGGCTCTTGCCAGGCGGTGGCGAAAGACTGCCCCACGCAAGGCCAAACAGCCGCGTGAATGGTGATGGTTCATTTCGGTTCATGCACCGGACGTAGTCGGCATGCGCCACGCGTCCAGCCGCATGTGCTTTCAAGCCAGTAGAGGGCCTAAGCACTTGGCAAGCAGTGGTTCCAAGCTACCTTCAAGATGACCTTTAGAAATGGCGCAGGACGCGCTTTAGCGAAAGGATGTTAAGATGAAAAGAAATACGCAGCAAAAGGCGTCAGCGGGAAACATCGCCTTTGATCGGATGTGCGAGCATCTGGCAGTCAACACGTCAGCAGACGCACCTTGGGGGCGCGATGCGAAGCGCGGCGCTCTTGATCTGAGCAAGGACGGCGCACAACATCGGCGGTTCCATTCGTTTTATGACGAGTGGCTGAATGAGGGAGCTTTGGCCGCCGGCGTTGGATATGCTGCAGCCGCTCTGGGGCAGGGGGGCCACATCGGGCATCGGGAAATGCGCAGTCCAAGAAGCATTGTCGCGCAATCTTCCGGTGCGGGCCTTCGCGCGTAGGTCACAAACGCTTGCAAACGCCACAAATCTTGAGATCGCGGCAGGCGATGCGCTCAATGCCGGCGACGTTGGTGCAGCGCTGCAAGATGTGCGTGGCGTGATTTATGCGCTGGGGATCAAAGAGCGGCTATCAATGCTGTGGCCGGAGGAAACACTGTTTTCACAGTCGACCCGTATCTTGCTGGACCAGATGAAAACTGCGGGCGTCGCGTGTCTGGTTGCTGTCACAGGGTTTGGCGCAGGTCGGAGTCGTGGCGCGATGAGCACGCTGGAACGGGTCGGCCACAAGGCAATCTTTGGTCAGCCCTATGCAGACAAAAGCCGTCAGGAAGCGATGATTATGGAAAGTGGGACAGATTGGACGATCGTGCGCCCAACCATCCTGACAAACAATGGCAAGACAGGTCAGTACCGCGTCTTGCGCACGCCGTCCGAATGGCGAATGGGCATGATCTCGCGCCGCGATGTCGCGGGCTATCTGGTCGATGCGGTAACAAATGATCTTGATGTGAAAACCGATGTCGTCTTGACCCGCTAGGTAAGAATGGACCGCGCTTACCGTATACATATCGTGTCACTGACACTGACAAAAATGGCTGATGGGCTGATTGATCCCAAGCTGGTGCTGGCTTGGCTCTTGAATGCCATTGGCGCCTCGGGCGTTCTGATTGGCTTGCTTGTGCCTGTTCGCGAGGCTGGCGCGCTCTTGCCACAACTGTTGCT
>CAYGMX010000047.1:0-12176 GCA_964351055.1 uncultured Loktanella sp.
CAATCAAACCGTTCGCATCATAGCGTTCAGCGGGCAAGCCGTGGTCAGCGGCAGAGGCCAAAGCAGTCAAGAGCGCGGTACGCCTGTTGCGGTCGGCGCTGCTGCTCCAGATGCCGTCGAAATTGCGTTCGCGGTAAAACGCCACAAGTTCGGGATCGTTCGCGGCGGCCTGTGCGACAGCCTGTCTGAATTCTGTCACTTGGGCGCTGGCCTGCTGGACCGCACCGAAAGACAAAACAAACGCCAAGATCAGCAGCGCCAGATGACGCGACCGAAGATGTGACAGAACTCTATACGCAGACATCGCCACTCAATTCCCTTCCAACAAAAATCACTTAACCCTAAGGCATTTCTGCCCCTTTGCTGAGTATGCTTATCCCTACCTCAACCTCTGTCTATTGACAAAAGCGAGAGGTGATAACGCTAACGAAGACTGTTGCCCAGAAGTCGCCCACCTCTGTGACATAGAATCCTCAAAGCCACAGTTGCGCGAAAATTCGCCAATTTCCCACTTGTTAAGCAAAAAGCGGCAAACAGGTCTTGGTCAGCGATTCGATCTATGCAATAAAACTCCAGCATCTGGGGAGATGACGACAAAAATTCGCCCAAAGGCGGACCACAGCGAGCGACGGGACAGGCGCAAAGCACATGACAAAAACGAACTCCTCTGGGTTAACCCGGCGCGGATTATTGGGCGCATTTGCGGCAACGGCCATCGCCGCCGCACCGACATATTCCAACGCCGCAGGCTTTTTGCGTGGCGCAGGCGACATCCGCCGCATCGCGATGCATTCGGGCCGCACTGGTGAACGTCTGGATACAATCTATTGGATTGAAGGCGAATATATCGGTGAGGCCATCCGCGAAATTAATGTCCACATGCGCGACTGGCGGACCGACGAAGCGGTGCAGATGGACCTTCGCACCATTGATATCATGTCTGCCGCATTGAATTTGATGGACACATCCGAACCCTATCTTTTGCTGTCGGGCTACCGCTCTCCACAAACCAACCGGATGCTGAGCGCGAGCAATCGCGGCGTTGCACGCAATTCACTGCACATGCGGGGCCAGGCAGCCGACCTGCGTTTGACAAGCCGGACCACAGCACAGATCGCAAGTGCGGCGATTGCGTGCCGTGCGGGTGGTGTCGGACGGTACAACCGGTCGAACTTTGTCCATATGGATTGCGGTGATGTGCGGACATGGCGCGGTTAGGCCGCGCACAGCACTTTTGCCGCCCCCTATCAATACCGGACTAATCAAATACAATCTGGGACGTGCCCGATTGCAGGTTTTGTCTTGCGGCATCCTTGATCACCTCTGACAGGCGCTCAAAGATCACAGCACCCGAGGCGCTGCGCCAAACCAGACCGACAGACCGCATCACCGTATTGCGCCGGAAAGGCCGCACGACAACATTGCTTGACCGGCTGTCGATTTCAGAGCGTGCATAGAGTCGCGGCAAGAAAGCCACGCCCATCCCCATCCCGACCATCTGACGGATCGCATCAAGGCTGGTCCCTTCATAATCGCGCGCGATCATTGCGCCGTGTTGCTGGCACAGTGCTGCGATCTGCGCGTGCATCGCGTAATCGGGGCCCAGAGACAGCACATTCAGATCGGCCAGATCGGCCTCTGTCACATCCGGGCGGGCGGCAAGCGCATGGTCGTCAGGCATGGCCAGCAACAGCGGTTCGCGAAAAAGCCGCAAGGTTGTCAGATCGGCCCCGCCTTCGGGCAGCTGCGTCAGGATCACGTCAAGCCCGCCCGCCAAAAGCTCGCCGCGCAGATCACGCGGCGCGACTTCACGGATATACAGGCGCAGGTCGGGATAGTTGGCATGCAGCCGTTCAACGACATAGGGCATCAGATAGGGACCGATCGTCGGCGTGGTGCCAAGGCGGATGGTCCCTGTCAGACCTGTCTTGAACGCAGCCGACAGCCCCATGATGCCGCTGACCTCGTCGATAGCGCGGGCCGCACAAGACAGCACCTGACGCCCCTCGGGCGTCAGGGTGACCGGCCCGCGCCCGCGTTCAACCAGCATCACGCCCAGAAGGTCCTCCAGATTGCCGATCTGCAAACTCAGCGACGGCTGGCTGATGCCCATCGCCTCGGCGGCCTTGCGGAAATGGCGCGCCTCGGACAAGGCGACAAGATAACGAAGCTGGCGCAGGCTGGGCAGTTTGGTCATTTCAATCCTTTGATAGGTTTTTCCTATCGAATTTTCTGCATTCATTGACTTTAATATAGAACAACACCTGCTACATCCAGTCGCAGCCGGTAAAGAAAAGTTACGACAGCTCAATACCTTGCCGGTAGGCAGAGCGGACAACGACAAAGAGACAAACATGCAGCGGTTCAAGAATATCCTTCTCGTTTGTGACCACGAGAACGACCATGCGCAGGCGTCGGCCCGTGCTTTGCAACTTGCGCAGGCCAATGGTGCAAAAGTCACCTCGATTGATGTGCTTGATGCGGCACCGGGTGAACTGAACCGCCTGTTTGCGGGTTTGCCCGTCCTGCGCTCTGCGCAGATCGCCGATCAGGTGCGCGACTTTCACCTCAACCGCCTAGAGGAACTTGCTGTTCCGTTCCGCGCAGCGGGCATTCCGACCGAGACAAGCCTCTTGGAGGGCACCGCCTTTCTCGAAATCATCCGGCACGTCCTGCGCGAAGGCAACGACCTGCTGGTCAAGGGCGTCAAGCCCGAGGGGGTGATTGGCGGTTTGTTCACGCGCGGCTATGACCTGCACTTGCTGCGCAAGTGTCCCTGTCCCGTCTGGATGATCAAGGACACCGATCAGCCCGAACCCGGAGGTATTCTGGCAGCCGTTGACCCCGACCCCCAAGACCAGACGCGCGATGCCTTGAACACAATGGTCATGGAGATGGCTACCAGTCTGGCAGAGGCCGACAACGTGCCGTTGCACATCGTCAATGTCTGGCGGTTGCAAGAGGAACAGGCTTTGCGCAGTGCCCGCTTCAGCATAGACGAAAGCGAGATCGCCAATATTCTCGCACATGAACAAGCGCAAAGCAAAGCGCGGCTGGACCAGATGATGACCCGCCTCCCTTCAGGCAATACCCCTCGCTTTATCAGGCATATCAAAGGGATGGCTGACGAAGTTATTGTTGATTATGTTGCAGACAACGCGATCGAAACCATTGTGATGGGCACTGTCGGGCGCACAGGAATTTCGGGCCTGTTCATCGGCAATACCGCAGAGGCAATCCTGAATACCGTCAATTGCTCCGTGATCGCTGTGAAACCACCCGGTTTCATCTCTCCTGTTGCTTCTACTGCCTAAGGCGCTAATTACAGGCGGACGCGCATCACACCCCCTGCTGACCGGAATACTGCATTGGATACCTCGAAACACACGCGCTGGATCACACCTGCCGGCCTGCTTCCCGTCGGTGTAGCGGCCAGCCTCTTTGTCTGGTTTGCCCAGATGATTCCGGTGATCGCCGCGGGCGATACCTTGCGGTTTGTCTGGGCTTGGGTACCCAGCCTTGGGGTCAATGTCAGTTTCTACATTGATGGCCTGAGCCTGACTTTTGCCCTTTTGATCACGGGCATCGGTGCGCTGGTGATGCTCTATTCTGCCCGCTACCTTGCAGGGCACGTACATCAGGCCAGATTTTCGCTGTTCCTGACCAGTTTTATGCTAGCGATGATCGGTGTTGTTCTTGCCGACAACCTTTTGGCGCTGTTCGTGTTCTGGGAACTGACCACGATCACGTCCTATCTGCTGATCGGCTTCAACCACGACACCTTGAAAGCACGCCGGTCGGCGCTGCAGGCCTTGATGGTGACGGGCATCGGGGGTCTGGCGCTGCTGGCCGGTATTATCCTGATCGGCACAACTGCCGGTACTTTCGAAATGTCCGAAATCAACGCGATGCCCGGGGTACTGACCGAAAGCGTGATGTATCTGCCCATCGTGCTCTTGGTGCTGTCGGGCGCTTTCACCAAATCCGCGCAGATGCCGTTCCATTTCTGGCTGCCCAATGCGATGGCCGCCCCAACGCCGGTCAGCGCCTATCTGCATTCGGCCACGATGGTCAAAGCAGGGATCTATCTGATGGCGCGCACCCATCCCTCGCTGAGTGGTACGGATGTCTGGTTGTGGACCCTGACGATTGCGGGGGCTGTGACCATGGTTTTTGCCTCTGTGATGGCGCTGCGCCAGACCGACCTCAAACTGTCGCTGGCCTATACAACGTTGATGGCGCTTGGCGCGCTGACACTGCTTTTGGCCAACGAAAGCGGCTATACCATCACGGCGGCGGCAACATTCCTGATTGTGCATTCGCTTTACAAGGCGGCGCTTTTCCTTGTCGTCGGCATTCTTGA
The DNA here is from genome assembly GCA_964351055.1 of uncultured Loktanella sp. Lineage (GTDB taxonomy): Bacteria > Pseudomonadota > Alphaproteobacteria > Rhodobacterales > Rhodobacteraceae > Yoonia. Next base: position 4,364 of record CAYGMX010000047.1, read on the forward strand.
TAACCAAACAGGAACGCGCGATGCAAACAAGCTCTTCGGCATGGCCCGCGCGATGCCGGTGACAGCCGCCGCCGCTGCCATCGCCGCACTGTCAATGGCGGGTTTTCCACCTTTCCTTGGCTTCATCGGCAAGGAACTGAAATACGCAGGTGCCATCGCGGTCGCCTCGGAGCCGGTCTTTGTTGCAGGAGCGGTTCTGATTGCCAGCGCGCTGATGGTTGCGATTGCGGGCATCGTGTCATTCCGCCCCTTCTGGTCGAAATCGGGCGCGCCGATCGCTGGCGTGCAAGAAGCGCCATGGCCGATGTTGGTGGGCCCTGTTGTTCTGGCGATCATGGGCGCATTCTTTGGCATCTTTCCCGACACATTGGCGACAGCTCTGGTCAACCCGACCGTGGCGTCCATTCTGGGCAATGCCGAACCCGCCAAAGAACTCAAGCTCTGGGCCGGTGTCAACCTGCCCCTGTTCCTGAGTATCGCAACCTTTGTGCTGGGGTTCACCATCTACGCTTTCAAGCTCCGGCTGCGCGCGGCATTGATCGCGATGACCACCCGTGCGCCCAGTTTTGACACCGGATGGGACAATCTGATGGATGGCATCGCGCAAGGCTCCAAGTGGCTGACGCGGTCGATCCAGACGGGCGTGCTGCGGCAATATATGTTTGTCACCTTCGGTACGGCCTTTGCGGTGCTGGCCGCAACGCTTTGGCTGCGCACGACAGGGTTTCCAGCGATGGCATGGCCCGCGCTTGAAATCTGGGACTGGCTTGTGTTTGTTCTGGTCCTGTTGGGGGCCGCACTCACGGCTGTCACGAATTCGCGCATCACCGCCATTGCAGGGCTTGGCGTGGTCGGGATCGGGATGGCGATGATCTTTATCTTTTACAGCGCGCCGGATGTGGCGATTACCCAGTTGCTTGTCGAAACGCTGGTGGTTGTCCTGTTTGCGGCCGCCGCTCTCAAACTCCCCTCGTTGCAGCCAGAGCCGTTCAGCGGGCGCCTCTTCGATGCCTGCCTTGCGGCAGGGCTGGGCGTGGTCACGACCGTGATCCTGCTTAAGGTGACAAACGGCCCGATCGACCGCGAGCTGACCACCTTCTTTGAAAACGCAAGTTGGACCGAGGCCTTTGGCCAGAACATCGTCAACGTGATCCTCGTGGATTTCCGCGCGTTGGATACTTTCGGTGAAATCGCGGTGGTCCTGATCGCGGGCATCAGCATCTTTGCGCTGCTCAAAAGCAAACCCGAGGAGGACAAGCCATGAATTCGATCATCCTGATCGCCGGCGCGCGGCTACAGGTCGTGCTCTTGCTGGTCTTTTCGGCCTATATGCTGCTGCGCGGCCATAACGCCCCAGGTGGAGGGTTCATCGGCGGATTGATCGCCGCGACCGGCTTTGTGGTGTATGCCATCGCCTGCGGGACATCCGACGCGCGCAAGGCCTTGCGGTTTGATCCGGCCAATATCGCCGGTGCCGGCCTTGGCATCGCACTCTTGGCCGGTGTTGTGGCTGTGTTTTGGGGCGACGCTCTTTTCACCGGCCAATGGCTGTTTATCGGGGCGACAGAAGACACAAAGGGAATCCCGCTTTCGACCGTGCTGGTCTTTGACATCGGGGTTTATCTGGTTGTCCTGGGGGCAATCCTGTCGATCACCTTTTCGCTGGAAGAGGCGGTCTGATGGAGCAACTCCTTTCGGTTCTGATCGGCGTGCTTGTGGCCACGTCCGTTTATCTGATGCTGGCGCGCAACCTGTTGCGCTTTCTTTTCGGGCTGATCCTGCTGTCGAACGCGGCGAACCTGACCATTTTTGTGGCCGGTCGTCTGACGCCGGGCGCGCCTCCACTGGTGCCTGACGGTGCGGATGCGCCCTTGGGTGTGGTGGCGAACGCCCTGCCCCAAGCCCTAGTGCTGACAGCAATCGTTATCGGCTTTGGCCTTTTTGCCTTTGCACTGATCCTTGCCTTTCGGGCCTATCAAAGCCTTGGCACCCTGAATACCGACGACATGCGCGTCGCCGAACCAAAAGAAAAACATCAATGAGTTGGTATCTCACCCTTCCTTTGGTGATCCCTTTCGCGGCATCCATCATCGCCTTCTTGCTGCGCTATCACGCGTTGGGGCGCTGGGTGTCGATTGTGGGCTCCGGCCTTGGGCTTGTGGCGGCCATCGTGCTGATGCGTGTCGTCCTGCAAGAGGGCGTCATCGCGGGGCAGATGGGCAATTGGCCCGCCCCCTTCGGGATCACGCTGGTGGCAGATCTGCTGTCGGCGGTGATGGTCCTGATTACGGCGATCACCGGCTTTGCCGTGGCGATCTATGCCTTGGGTGACATCACCGAACGGCAGGAAAAGCTGGGATATCACGGGCTGTTCCAGATCCTGCTGGCGGGTGTGACGGGCGCCTTTCTGACCGGCGACCTTTTCAACCTTTATGTCTGGTTCGAGGTGATGCTGATCGCCTCTTTCGGCCTGCTTATCCTGAACGGCGGCAAGGAACAGATTGACGGCGGCGTGAAATATGTGGCGCTCAACCTGATTTCCACGATCCTGTTTCTGACAGGGATCGGCCTGCTTTACGGCATGACCGGGACGCTGAACTTTGCGGATCTGGCGATCAAGGTCGATGCGGTCGAAAATCAGGGGCTGCTGACGGTGGTGGCCATGATGTTCATGGTCGCTTTCGGGGTCAAGGCGGCGGTGTTTCCGCTGTTCTTCTGGTTGCCTGCTGCCTATCACACGCCCAGCTTTTCGGTCTCGGCTGTCTTTGCGGGGCTGCTGACCAAGGTGGGCGTTTATGCACTGATCCGGATGTTCACCATGGTCTTTGACCATGACATCGGGTTCACGCATACGGTCCTGCTTTGGGTGGCCTGTTTCACCATGGTGATCGGCGTTCTGGGTGCTGCGGCGCAATCGGATTTCCGCAAGATCCTGTCGTTCCATATCATAAGCCAGATCGGTTATATGGTGCTGGGCCTTGCGCTGATGACCCCGCTGGCGCTGGTAGGCGCCGTGTTTTATCTGGTGCACCACATCATCGTCAAAGCGAACCTGTTCCTGATCGCCGGAATTGCCAAACGGCTGACTGGCGGCACCGATGTTTACAAGATCGGCGGGCTTTACAAATCGGCGCCGTTTCTGGCGATCCTGTTCCTGATCCCCGCCTTTTCACTTGCGGGGTTTCCGCCGCTATCGGGCTTTTGGGCGAAATACATCATCGTCAAGGCAACGCTTGACGTTGAAATGTGGTTTGTCGCCTTCATCGCCCTCGCGGTCGGGCTGATGACGATCTATTCAATGACCAAGATCTGGGCCGAGGCGTTCTGGAAACCGCATCCGGACGGGGTAGAACCCACATTGCAGACGTTGCCAGTGCGCGCCGCACAGATCATTCCGGTTGCCGGTCTTGCTGTCCTGACGATCATCATCGGGCTGTCACCCGAACCCTTTGTGGCCTTTGCCGAACGCACAACGGGGCAACTGCTTGATCCGACGGCCTATATCACCACCGTTCTGGGGGCAGTCCGATGAACCTGTTTCTTCTTAACCTGCTTCTGGCTGTCATCTGGGCCTCGCTCTGGGGCAGCCTGACACTGTTCCAACTGGTTGTTGGCTTCCATGTGGGCTTTGTCTGTCTGTGGATCGCGCAACCTTTGTTCGGAGGGCCAAGCGGCTATTATTTGCGCGCGTGGCGGATTGTGCGGCTTGTGCTGTTTTTCCTTTACGATCTGTGCCTGTCGAGCATCAGAGTCGCGTATGACGTGATAACGCCCAAAGACCTGAGCAATCCCGCTATTCTGGAGATGCCACTGGATGTAAAATCTGATATCGAGATTTTGTTGGTCACCAATCTGATCTCGCTGACACCCGGCACGCTGAGCCTTGACGTGACACCGGACCGCAAGACGCTGATCGTGCATGCGATGTTCGCCGATGACCCTGACGCGGTGATCGCAAGCCTGAAATCGGGCATGGAACGTATGGTCAAAGAGGTATTCGAACCATGACATCTGCCGAATTTCTGAACCTGTCCATCTATGCTTCTGCGGTCATGGTTCTGTTGTCATTGGCCATCGGGTTTGTGCGGCTGGCGCGCGGGCCCAGCCTTGCAGACAGGGTTGTCGCACTCGATATGATGACACTGACACTGATCGCCGTCTGCGGCCTGACGGCTGTCGCCACCGAGGTCTATGCCTTGCTGGATGTGGCATTGGTGCTGGCCCTCGTAGGGTTCCTTGCCACCGTCGCATTGGCCCGTTTTGCAGAACGCCGCGACGCACGCCAACAGGAGTCTTCGGATGGCTAATATCGTGATTTCCGTTTTTCTTCTGCTTGGCGGCTTCTTTGCGCTGATCGCTGCCGTTGGGGTATTGCGCCTGCCGGATGTGCTGACGCGGATGCACGCCTCGACCAAGGCGGGTATTCTGGGCAGTAGCCTGATCCTGATTGGCGGAGCAATCTATCTGCAAGACACAGAGGTGACCTCGCGCGTAATTGCGACCATCCTGTTCTTGATGCTGACTTCGCCGATCGGGGCACATATGATCGGGCGCGCCTCTGTGCGCGATCTCAAGACCAAGAAACGTGCCGCGAAAAACGAAAGCTAAAGCACTTGCGAAGAAGGGCCTGCTGGGGTCAACATGATCTGACCAACAGCCAGGAGCCGCACCGATGCCCGACACATATGACCTTGTGATCCGTGGCGGCCAGATCGTGACCCCGCAAGGCATTGTGACCGGCGATCTTGCTGTTTCAGGGCAAAAAATCGTCCGGATCGGTCCCGATCTTGGCCCTGCCGCATCGCAGATCGACGCCCGCGGGAAATGGGTGATGCCCGGCGGTATCGACCCGCATGCCCATATCGAACAGATGTCCGGCATGGGCGTGATGAACGCCGATACCTTCGAGACAGCGACACGCTCTGCCGCATTGGGAGGCACCACAAGCGTGATTTCCTTTGCCGCCCAAGCCAAAGGCGAACGGCTGGCAGACACGGTTGCCGACTATAGCGCAAGGGCCGCGCGTGGCGCGATGATCGACTACGCGTTCCATATGACCGTGACCGATACCGCCGTAGCGGAATTCGCGGCAGATCTTGGCAAGCTGATCGACGCGGGCAACCGGTCGATCAAAGTCTTTACTACCTACAATATCCAGCTTTCAGATGCGCAAATCCTATCGGTCATGGCAGCGGCGCGCGGGCATGGCGCACTCGTTTGCGTACATGCAGAGAATGATGCGATCATCGCGCAAGCAAAGTCCGCTCTGATCGCTGCCGGCAAGACCGCGCCCCATTTTCACGCCGCATCCCACCCGCGCATGGCCGAGATCGAAGCGATCGAACGCATCTGCCGCTTTGCTGAATACCTTGGCCAGCCAGTGATGATCTTTCATGTCTCCACCACAGAAGGCGCCGCCGCGGTGCGTGCTGCGCGCCAGCGTGGCGCGCCGATCTGGGCCGAGACCTGCCCCCATTACCTGTTCATGACCGAAGACATCCTGCACCGCCCAGGTCTGGAGGGCGGCAAATGGATGTGTTCGCCCCCCCAACGGCAGACAGCCGATCAAGAGGCGCTTTGGTCCGCATTGCACGCAGGCGATCTGCAACTGGTTTCATCGGACCACGCGCCGTACCGTTTTGACGCAAGCGGCAAGCTCTCTGCCGGACCCAACGCCGGTTTTCATGAAATCGCCAATGGCCTGCCTGGGTTGGAAACACGCCTGCCACTCATGTTTGACGCGATGGTCAATCAAGGGCGCGGCGGGCCAGAGGCCTTTGCCGGATTGACCGCGACGGCACCCGCCGAAATCTATGGCCTGCCCGACAAGGGCGCACTTGCCCGTGGGATGGATGCCGATATCACCTTATGGGACCCCGAAAAATCGGTCACTTATGGCGCCAACGACCTGCATGATAACGTTGGCTATAACCCGTGGGAGGGGCGCACAGTCAAAGGCTGGCCTACCGATGTCTGGTTGCGCGGCGCGCGGATCGTCAAGAACGGGATCTTTGATGCGAAGCCCGGCAGTGGCCGCAAGATCGACAGGCCCCGCCTTGCGGTCAGCCCCACGCAGCCCCATAGCCAAGGATCATGAATGCCCCGACCCGCCGCACCCAATGAACTGGCCATCACATTCCTTTACTACCGCAACCTGCCCCGCGCGATGCGATTCTACGAGGACATCCTTGGCCTTCCACTGGCCATTGATCAGGGCTGGTGCAAAATCTACCGGATATGTGCGGGCGCGCATGTCGGGTTGGTGGACGAGGCGAAGGGCATGAACAAATGGCACCCCGACAAACCTGTGCAACTTTGCATCCGCGTGCCGGATGTGGATGCATGGTATCAGTATGCGCAGGAAGAACAGCTTGACCGGCTGTCCGATCTTTTCGTCAACGACGCACTTGGCATCCGTGCCTTTGTCTTTAACGACCCCGAAGGATATCAGGTCGAAATCCAGTCAGCCACACGGGTGGGCGCATGAGCGGCGATACCCTGATCGTGATCAACCCCAATGCGTCGGAAACCGTGACCGACGGGATCGATGCCGCCATCGCCCCTTTGCGCCGCTTTGGTACCCCGATCCGCTGCCTGACACTGGCAGAGGGACCGCGCGCCATCGAAAGCCAGCGTCAGGCCGATCTGACGATTGCGCCCATGCTGGCACTTGCCGCCGCCCAAACGGATGCGGCGGGCTATGTGATTGCCTGCTTTGGCGATCCGGGCTTGCATGCCCTGCGCGACCAGACCGCCCTGCCCGTCGTAGGCATTCAGGAAGCAGCGGTGATGACCGCCCTGACCCTTGGTCAACGCTTTGGGGTTATCGCGATCCTGCCCGCTTCGATCCCGCGCCATCTGCGCGCTTTCGGGGCGATGGGCGTGCTGGACAGGCTGGCCGGAGACCGCGCCCTGGGGCTTGGTGTGGCCGATCTGGCTGATCCAGACAAGAGCCTGAACGCCATGATCGCCACCGGCAAACGCCTGCGCGATGACGACGGGGCCAATGTGCTGATCATGGGCTGTGCGGGCATGGCGCATTACCGCAGTATTCTGAGCAATGAAACCGGCCTGCCCGTGGTCGAGCCCTGCCAAGCGGCCGTGGCCATGGCGCTAGGCCAGATCGCCCTTAGCCTTAGCCATAAAGGATCACGCCATGCTTGATGAAACCGCCCAAGGCGTCTTTACCATCGCGGTCACGCCGTTCTTGCCGGACGGGGCGCTGGACTGGGACAGCATCGACGCAATGGTCGATTTCTACATTGAAAAAGGGGCAACGGGGCTCACCATCCTTGGAATGATGGGCGAGGCTGGCAAGCTGACAGCAGAGGAATCGGTGGCCGTGGTCAAGCGGGTGACGGCACGCAGTACGGTCCCTGTGGTGGTGGGGGTCTCGGCCCCCGGGTTTGCCGCCATGAAGACCCTGACAGATGCGGCGATGGATCTGGGTGCCGCAGGTGTCATGGTGGCCCCGCCCGGAAACCTGAAAACCGATGACCAGATCATCACCTATTACCATAACACCGCCGAGATTCTGGGTGCGGTCCCCTTCGTGTTGCAGGATTTCCCGCTGGTCACCAATGTGGTCATTCCGACCAAAGTGATCCTGAAAATCGTCGAGGACTGCCCCACCTGCGTCATGCTCAAACACGAGGATTGGCCGGGGCTGGACAAGATCACAGCGCTCCGCGCCGCATCGGATGCTGGAGCGCGGCGGATTTCGATCCTGTGTGGCAACGGCGGGCTTTACCTGCTCGAAGAAATGCTGCGCGGCGCGGATGGGGCGATGACTGGGTTTGCCTATCCTGAAATG
>CAYGMX010000048.1:0-9252 GCA_964351055.1 uncultured Loktanella sp.
TTGGATATTCGCGACAGCACCGAATTCATCGAGATTGCGCATCGGGTGCGGGATGGTCTGCGGGCGGGACACGTGGATGACTAGGGATGCCTCCGGCGGGGATATTTATGCTCGGAAGAAGTTGAGGGGGCTGATTTGAAGTCCTTGCTACCTGTTCTGACGGTTGTTGGTGCGATCCTGTTGTTCTGGGTTGTTTCAGTCGTACCGATGAATATGCATCTGACCGCGGATCAGGCGCAGCGCGAGGGGCTGGTGGTATCGCCGGATACGCCCGCTGCGCGGCAAGAGTATTCGGGCATTGGTCTGACCTTGCAGAACCCCGGTTTGATGGTCCGCACCTATACGCTGGAGCGTCCGCGTCTGCCCTCACCGCATCAGGTGGCGGGTGAAATGTGGAATACGATTGTCTTGCAGAATGTCACCTCGCGCCGGTCGCTGGTCTATCATGGCTGGGTGACGCTTTCCGCGACACTGCTGGGGTTTGCGATCGGGACGGGGTTGGGGATTTTGCTGGCGGTCGGCATTGTTTACAACCGCGCCATGGATATGAGCGTGATGCCTTGGGCCATCGCCAGCCAGACGATCCCGATCTTGGCACTCGCGCCAATGATTATCGTGATGCTGGGCTCAATCGGTATTCAGGGGCTGTTTCCGAAGGCTGTGATCAGTGCCTACCTCAGCTTTTTTCCGGTTGTCGTCGGGATGGTCAAAGGGCTGCGCAGTCCTGATGCCATGCAGATGGACCTTTTACGCACCTATTATGCCAGCCCCTCCCAAGCCTTCTGGAAGCTGCGTTTGCCAGCCTCGGTGCCATATCTTTTCGCCTCGCTGAAAATCGGGATTTCGGCGTCCTTGGTGGGGGCGATTGTGGCTGAACTGCCGACGGGTGCGCGTGCGGGCTTTGGGGCGCGGATGCTGGTGGGGGATCAATACGGGCAGCCTTTGGTGACATGGGCCGCGCTTTTTGCGGCGGCGATTACTGCAGCAGCTTTGGTGGGGTTCTTTAGCCTGATGGAGCGCTGGACCCTGCGCCGTATGGGGATGCAGGCGGCATGACGGGAACCGCGATCATCAGTGCCTTGGCCGTGTGGGGTGCGGGTTGGTTTATCAACGCGCGGCTGGCGCAGAGCGCTGCGGCGAACACGCGACTGGTGCAATTGCTGGTCCCTGCGATCTTTGGTCTGACCCTGCTGGGCATGTGGGAATTGCTGGTGCGCCTGCTGGAGGTCAGTCCGGTGATCCTGCCACCGCCAACGGCAATTGCGACCCGCTTTAGCCAAGAGATTCCGACGCTTTGGGCAGATTTCCAGCAGACGATCATCAAAGGGGCGATGACCGGCTATATCATCGGCATGCTGGCCGCATTTGCCGTGGCGATCCTTGCAGACCGGTCGGATTTTCTGACCCGCGGGATCCTGCCTGTGGGTGGATTTATGGCTGCTTTGCCCGTCGTCGGCACCGCGCCGATCTTTGTGCGCTGGTTGGGCAGTGATTGGGAATCCAAAGCGGCTGTGGTCGCTGTCATGGTGTTTTTCCCGATTTTGGTGAACACGGTTGCGGGCCTGCGTGATACAACCGCGATGCAGCGTGATCTGATGCGGACTTATGGCGCGGGCTATTGGGCAACGCTGTTCAAATTGCGCTTGCCAGCCGCACTTCCGTTCATCTTTAATGGGCTTAAAATAGCGACCACTTTGGCGCTGATCGGGGCAATTGTTGCTGAATTTTTCGGCTCTCCCACGGTGGGCATGGGCTTTCGCATCTCGACATCCGTAGGCCAGCTTGCACTTGATATGGTCTGGGCAGAGATTGTCGTCGCGGCCCTTGCGGGGAGTGCGTTTTACGGGCTGATGGCATGGATTGAGGGGCGGGTGACATTCTGGCACCCATCGCAACGCAAATAGATCAAGCCCCGCAAAGAGGGCATCACAACTGACTAGGAGGTCAATATGAAGAAGTTAATGATGGCGGCGGCATTTGCTGCGGGGTTTGGCGGAATGGCGCATGCCGACGCACACGCCAATAACGTGACGCTGCAATTGCAGTGGGTCACGCAATCCCAGTTCGCTGGTTACTATGTGGCCCTTGATCAGGGTTACTATGAAGAAGAAGGTCTGAACGTTACCATCCTACCAGGTGGGCCTGATATCGCCCCGCCGCAGGTTTTGGCCGGTGGTGGTGCCGATGCCATGCTCAACTGGATGCCTTCGGCACTGGCTGCCCGCGAAAAGGGCCTGCCTGTCGTCAACATCGCCCAGCCCTTCAAGTCGTCCGGTCTGATGCTGACCTGCTGGAAAGACACCGGTATCGAAACCGTCGAGGATTTTCGCGGCAAGACCATTGGCGTGTGGTTCTTTGGCAATGAATATCCGTTCCTGAGCTGGATGAGCCAGGTCGGTATTCCTACCGAAGGTGGCGAGGATGGTGTGACCGTTCTGAAGCAAGGTTTTAACGTTGATCCGCTGCTGAACCGCGAAGCTGACTGTATCTCGACCATGACGTATAACGAATACGGTCAGGTGCTGGATGCGGGCGTGTCGCCTGACGAACTGATCACATTCAAGTACGAGGATCAGGGGGTCGCCACGCTGGAAGACGGGATCTATGTATTGGAAGAAAATCTGGAAGATCCGGTGTTCGTCGACAAGATGGTGCGCTTTGTGCGTGCATCCATGAAAGGCTGGAAGTGGGCCGAGGAAAACCCCGAAGCTGCGGGCGCGATCATCATCGAGTATGATGAAACAGGCGCGCAGTCAGAGGCAGCCCAAGTCCGTATGATGCAGGAAATCGCGAAACTGACCGCAGGGTCAAACGGCGCGCTTGATCCGGCTGATTTCCAGCGGACAGTCGATACGCTGCTGGCAGGTGGGTCTGATCCCGTTATCTCGGCCCAGCCCGAAGGTGCATGGACCAGCGTGATTACGGATGCCGCGCTGAACTAGGCAGGCAATGCTTGCGGGGGGTTCACCCCCGATCCTTTGTTGAAAGGCTCCGGGTTCGCCCCGGGGCCTTTTGCGCATCAAAGCGGGGCTTCACGAAGCTTTGAGGGAAATTGGCAGGGTCACAGGCTCGGAATGTCACGATGATGTGCTATCGTTCAGGGTGAATCCTTTGCCGCTATCCGGAGATGTTCCATGACACGGACTTTGATCACCCGTCGTACCGCTCTTGTCCTTGGTGCTGCAGCGTTGCTGACACCGGCCCATGCCGCAGGTTTGGCCCCGACACCCACAATGCGTGGTGGTGCCAATAACTACCGCCCCGGTGCGCCGATTGTTGATCGTATCGGCGGCGGCGGTTTCTGGATGACTGGCACGGTGCGCCGCGCTGGTGACGGGGCACCGCTGCAAGGCCAGCGCATTCAGGTCTGGGCGCATACCACCGAAGGACATGAGCGTGACGCCCATAGCCATGGTGCTGTGTTGACCGATGCCGATGGCGTGTTCCGGCTCGAGATGCCCCAGATTGTGCCAGCCTTCGGGCAGGCGCATGGCCATCTGGCCTATGACAGCGGTGATTTCAAAACAGTCTTTTTGCGCCCGCTGATGGCCAGCCCGAATGATACCACCCTGAACGTGGATTTCGTGCTTGAGCCAGCCTGACCCGTTGCCAACATCGCTATGGCGTTCGGTCTTGGTCTGGGGGGTGCTTGGCTTTGCTGTGCTTTTGCCTGTGCTTGCGGCCTTGCAAAGCCCGCTCCTGCAATGGCGCGATCCGGTTTACATCTTGGCGGGGTTTGCAGGCATTGTCGCGATGGGCGTGATGCTGGTGCAGCCTTTTCTGGCGACCGCGACCCTGCCCGCACTCTCAAAGGTTCAAAGCCGGACGTTTCATCGCAAGTTGGGGGGCTTTATCGTTGTGACGGTGGTTATCCATGTGGGCGGCTTGTGGATCACCAGCCCGCCGGATGTGATTGACGTGCTCTTGTTACGGTCACCGACCCCCTTTGCCGTTTGGGGGTTTGCTGCGATGTGGGCGGTCTTTGCCGCGGCCTTGCTTGCGCGTTTCCGCCATTACTTATCCCTGCGGCTGTGGCGGTGGGGGCATACAGTTCTGGTTGTGGTTGTTGTATTGGGTACCGTGGTGCATGCGGTCCAGATTACCGGCACAATGGAGCCTTACAGCAAAGCGGTCCTGTCCTTGGGTCTTATCGGCGCTTTGGGCCTTGCCATTGCGCGCCGCAAGGTCTGGCGGATCGGGCTGCGGGGCCGCTAGGGCACCTATGCACAGGATTTTGCCGGTGGCGGCTTTCGGTCTATCATGAGGGGGGTCCATGTCCTTGCCGCGCCTGATGGGCCAAGGTGTCAGGAGAAGAGTATGTTCAAGATTCTCGCCGCAATCCTGCTTTGCCTGTCCGCACAAGGCGCCTTTGCCGAAAGCTGCCCGCCCAGCTATCGCTTTGTTGATTTCGGGCGTGAAGACACCGAAGGGGTGCTGCGCCGTGGTGGAGTGATCTTTCGCGCGTTTGATACGGACGGGACACGGCTGTTGCTGCCTGAACGCAGCATTTGCCGCGCGGTCGCGGAAGTGTCCAAGGACGGGCGCGCCTTACCCATCCCCGTGGTTGCGCGCGTCGGTGTTGATCTGTCAGTTGCGCGGTTGGATCTGATAGATTTGCAATTGGTCAGAGATGACGATGCCATCGCAGAGGCAGAGGCCAATGCAACCGTGCATCGCGCCACGCTCGCCATGCCACAAACAGTGACGTGGCGCGGAGAAACTGCGCTATGCGCCGCCGGTGCCGTACCGGACCGCATGAGTTGTCAGATCGTCTCGCCCTATGTGGCCATTGCGCCGTTGGTGATCTATTGCGACGATGGGCAGTGCCGGATGCCGGTCCTTGCACGGGATGAGCACCTTGTCATCTCTGCCAGTTGGCGCAGTGATGTCACGACTTCAGAGGCTATGGCGCAGGATATCATCGGTAAGGTGCAAGCCATTCATGCCTTCTTGGAAGAACAGATATAGCCCCTGATTTCAGTTCATCGCACGATAGGTCGGCATGATATCCCCCGCAGCTTCTGTCGCTTCATAGACCCCGCGCGCGATTGCGCGACTAAGGCAGACTGCCGCCGCCGCCGCGATATCGCGAAAGGCGGCTTGATCAACCGCGTTCCCCTGACCCGTCGAAACCCCGAAGACCAGATCACCATCAAGCGGCGTATGCGCGGGAACGATCGCCCGCGCCATGCCGTCATGGGCGGTTACCGCGAGCCTGTGGCATTGGGTCTTCGTCAGTGGTGCATCGGTGGCGACAATGGCGATTGTCGTGTTGGCACCCTGCGTGGCGTGCAACATCATCGCCTGTTCCTTGCGGCTGGTCTGCGGGGCCACAAGGCCGGACATCGGGTCTGGCCCCACTCCGCCGAATTCGCCATCAATCTCGTAGGGTGCCGCCCAGAAATGACGGTCACCCGGCGTTGTCACGCTGCCAAGCGCATTAACGACCACCAACGCGCCGACTGTCGTCCCATCAGGCAGCACCAAAGAGGCCGAACCAAGCCCGCCTTTCTGCATCGCGGCCATCGCACCGGTGCCAGCGCCCGCAGTCCCGATCGCAAAACCGCTGCTGGCGTTGTCCAGCGCCGCGCGCCCCAAGGCGCGATAGGGGTTTTCAGCCCATGCCTTGTCACCGCCATTAATCAGGTCAAAGACAATCGCGCCCGGCACAATCGGGATGCGCATCGCACCGACAGCAAAGCCGCGCCCCATTTCGCGTAGCCCGTCCATGACGCCCGAACAGGCATCCAGCCCAAAGGCCGACCCACCCGATAGCACCAGTGCGTCGATATCCTGCACCGTCTTGTCTGGGGCCAGCAGGTCGGTTTCCTTGGTTCCGGGCGCGCCGCCCATGACATGGACGCTGGCCACAAAGGGCCGGTCGCCGATCAGAACCGTGCTGCCGGTCTTGATGTGGTCGTCCTGCGCATTGCCGACCTTCAGGCCTGCAACATCTGTGATCAGGTTTCTGGGTCCCGGTTTATATGCAGCGGCCACCGTCCACCTCCATTGCAACGCCAGTGATCATACTGGCCTCGTCCGAGCAGAGAAAACAGGCAGCATTGCCCATATCCTCGGGCGTGGAAAAGCGGCCCAAGGGGATCGTGGACAGGAATTTGGCGCGGATTTCGGGGGTATCCTCGCCCATGAAGGATTTGAGTAGCGGTGTTTCGCCCGCAACGGGATTGATCGCGTTCACCCGAATACCTTGGGGGGCCAGTTCCACGGCCATGGTCTTTGTGGCCGTGATCATCCAGCCTTTGGATGCGTTATACCAGTTCAGGCGCGGGCGCGGGGAAATACCTGCTGTTGATGCAACATTGAGGATCGCGCCTGCGTTCCGGCTCTTGAAATGGGGCACAAAGGCGCGCGCGGTCAGGTAGACCGATTTCATGTTCACATTGAAGACGCGGTCAAAATCTTCCTCGCTCACATCCTCCATCGCGCTGGGCAAATGGGTGATGCCCGCGTTGTTGACAAGGATATCGAGAGGGCCCTCGGACAGGACAGTTTCGGCAAGGTTAGACACTGAAACGGCGCTGCCGACATCGCAAGCGATGGCTATGCCGCCGATTTCGTTGGCGATGGTTTGAGCAGCTTCCAGATTGATGTCGACGACGAAAACCCTTGCGCCTTCGGTTGCGAACTTGCGCGCGATACCGGCCCCGAATCCGGACCCGCCCCCTGTCACAATCGCCGTCTTGTTGACCAGCCGCATGTTCGTTCCCCCGTCCTTTTCAAAAACCTAGCAAGCCTGCACCTATACCGCCATGCCCAAGGTGGGTAATTGCGGGGCGGCGGCAAGCAAGGATCGGGTATAGGGATGCTGCGGGTGGGAAAATACAGTCTCTGTTTCACCCTGTTCCACGATCTTGCCCCCCTGCATCACCAGAACGCGGTCTGTCACGGTCCGCACGACCGACAGATCATGACTGATAAACAGATACGCCAGAGGGCGCTTGCGGCACAGGTCAGCGATCAGGTCCAGCACCTGCGCCCTGACAGAAACATCTAGCGCTGATACAGCCTCGTCAAAGATGATCAGTTCGGGTTCGATAATCAGGGCGCGGGCAATCGCGATGCGCTGCCGCTGGCCGCCGGAAAATTCGTGGATGTATTTGCGGGCGTCATCCGGCGAAAGCCCCACGTCTGCGAGCGCCTTTGCAATGGCATCAGTGCGCGCTTGGCCTGTTGGCGGGGTTTCCAGCAAATGGAACGGTTCGGTAATCAAACGGTCCACGCGGTGGCGGGGGTTAAAGCTGCTGTAGGGGTCCTGAAACACGACTTGCATCTTGCGCCGCACGGCCAGATTGGGCCTTTTGTCGGTGAAAACGGGTGCATCGTCCAGCGTGATTTTGCCGCCCTGCACGTCCTCTAGCCCCAAAATCGCCCGTGTTAGGGTCGATTTTCCTGATCCGCTTTCGCCCACCAGCCCCACCCGTTCGCCGTGGTCGATGTGAAAGGACACATCATCAAGTGCGCGAAACGTGGGGCGCGGACCCAGCAGCGTTTTGCGTGGCAAGGAATAGTCGCGGACGATATGTTTGGCGCATAAGAGCCGTAACGAACCCGTATGTTGCGGTAGTTCAACAACATGGCTGGAAGCCGCGAACAGGGCCCGCGTATAGGGGTGCCGCATGTTGGCGAGCAGGTCCTGGGTTTCGCCAGCTTCGACCACACGGCCATTTTGCATGACGCCGATCTTGTCGGCAATGTCGGCCACGACCGCCAGATCATGTGTAATGATCAGTAACCCCATGCCAAAGTCGGCGACCAGATCGCGCAGCAGGTCCAGAATGCGGGCTTGGGTTGTTACGTCAAGTGCTGTGGTTGGTTCATCCGCAATCAGCAGTTTGGGCCGCAGCGCAATAGCCATGGCGATCACGACCCGCTGGCGCTGGCCACCCGAAAGTTCGTGTGGATAGCGGTTGGGCGGGACTTTCAAACCGACCCGTTCCAGCATCGCTGCCGCCCGTTGATGGGCTTCGGCCTTTGTGGTTTTTTCGTGGATCAGGATTGTTTCTGCGACCTGTGCGCCAATCGTCTGGACAGGGTTCAACGCGGTCATTGGTTCCTGAAACACCATCCCAACCGTGTTCCCGCGCAGTTTGCACAGGTCGGGTTCAGCGGTTTGCAGAATGTCGTGACCGTCAAGGATAATCTGCCCCTTGGCCAAGGCGCCGCGCGGCAAAAGGCCCGTCACCGCCAAGGCGGTCATGGATTTGCCAGAACCACTTTCGCCGGTAATCGCCACGATCTCTCCGGTCTGCATGTCCAGATCAATGTCATGCAAGATGGCGGCATTGCCGATGGACACCGACAGATCCTTGATCGCAAGCAGGGTCATATCCGCGCCACCCTGATCCGCGGGTCCAGCCAGTCGCGCAGCCCGTCACCCATCAGGTTCAGGCCAAGCACCATCAGCAGTATCGCGAAACCGGGCACCAGTGCCGTATGCGGCGCGATGCTGACCAGTGTTTGCGCATCTGCCAGCATCCGGCCCCAACTGGCGGTGGGTGGTTGCGCGCCCAGCCCGATGTAGGACAGTGCGGCCTCGGCCAGAATACCAAGGCTGAACTGGATCGTGCCCTGTACGATCATCAGATTGGTGATGTTCGGCAGGATATGTTCGATAGAGATACGCGCCGCCGATTTTCCGCAGACACGGGCGGCAAGGATAAAGTCACGCTCCCACAAAGGCAGCGCCGCGCCACGTGTCAGGCGGGCAAAGACGGGAATGTTGAAAATCCCGATCGCAATGATGGCATTGATGGCAGAGGCCCCGAAAACCGCTGTGATCAGGATGGCAATCACCAGCGAAGGGAAAGCAAAGACCAGATCATTGCCCCGCATGATCACTTCATCCAGCAATGACCCGTGCCGCGCCGCCGCCAGCAGCCCCAGCGGGATACCCAGCCCCATCCCGATGCCCACAGCGACCAGCGCCACCGCAATCGAGGTGCGCGCGCCCATCATGATCATCGACAGGATGTCGCGCCCGAAATGGTCGGTGCCCAAAAGATGCGCCCCGTCCGGTGATTGCAGTTTGTTGGGAATATCCAGCGTTTCGATATCGTAAGGTGTCCACAGAAAAGAGGCCCCTGCCAGCACGATAAACAGCAGTGTCAGCACGGCCCCGATGATCAGATTGCGGTTCATGCTTTGGTTCTCAGCCGCGGATCAACAGCGGCATAGGCCAGATCGACCAGAAAGTTCACGACGATCACCACGAAAACCAGCAGCATCACCACG
>CAYGMX010000048.1:9262-12136 GCA_964351055.1 uncultured Loktanella sp.
CGCGCGGATGGATTGAAAGATCAGCCGCCCTAGACCAGGCAGGAAAAACACCTGTTCGATGATGATCCCGCCCGCCAGCAGAAAGGAAAATTGCAGCCCGATGATCGTCAGCACTGGTATCAGTGCGTTGCGCACCGCATGCCGCCAGAGCGCTTGTCGCTGGCTAAGCCCCTTGGCGCGGGCGGTGCGGATGAAATCCTCTCCCAGCATATCCAGCAGCGACGACCGCATGACACGTGCAAGGATCGCCGCTTGCGGCAGCGCCAGCGCGATGGCGGGCAGGGTCAGGGCTTTGATCGCTTGCAGCGGGTTGTCCCACCCTGGAAATCCGCCTGCCGAAAACCAGCGCAGGTTGATGGCAAAGATCAGTACAAGGATCATCGCAAACCAGAAATTCGGGATCGCAACCCCCAGTTGGGTTGCCCCCATGATGGTCACATCACCCGCACTACCGCGCCTGCTCGCGGCATAGATACCGGCGGGAAAGGCGATAAGAGTGGACAGCGCCAGCGCATAGATCGCCAGTGGCAGCGATACCCAGATGCGGTCTGCAATCAGGTCTGCAACGGGGGTTTTGTAGGTCCATGATTGACCGAAATCGCCTTGCAGCAACCCCGCAACCCAACTGAAATACCGCTGGACCACAGGCTGATCCAGCCCCATTTCCGCCCGCAGCGCCGCAATCGTATCAGGCCGCGCGTTCACCCCCAGCATAAAGGCCGCCGGATCACCGGGGATCACCTCGATGACGGCAAAGATGACAATCGAGGCCACAATCAGGCTGATGACCAGTGACGAAATGCGACCAAGAGCGTAGCGGATCATGGGTGATCTTCTTCCAACGCCTCAGCGAAACTGATTTCGCCCTCGGGTCGGGTGCCATCGTATGTGGTGTACAGGATGAATTCAGGGTTCAGGCCGCGATAGGTGAGCGCGTGCACGTTCGAAAACCCCATCGGACGATAGACATCCGTATTTCCGGTTAGCACACATCCCGCAGCACCCCTATCACGAAGGATGTCCAAGCCTGCCTGCGCCAATCTTGTGCCTAACCCTTGCCTTTGGATGTCAGCCCGTACCGAAATAGGGCCGAGCCCGTACCAAGCCCCCTTGGCCTTACTGATCTTAGCTGGAGTAAAGGCGACATGGCCAACGATCCCGTTCGCCTCGGCTACCAATGACAGCGTAAGATCTCCATCATTGCGCAGTTGGTTGATTATGTCCGGTTCGCTGCCGTCGCTGAAGGACATGGGCGCAAAGGCATCGCGCGTGAGGTTATAAATGGCCTGACGGTCCTGTGGGGTCTCTGGTCTGATGATGGTGTCATGCGTCATGCTATGGCGGTTATGATCTGTCATCTGGTTGGCAGAGCGCCGGGCTGTGCATGCATGCCCCCCGCAGGGTTCTTACGGAGGGCATCGCCTTAGTTGCCCCAGCTTACGCCGGTCAGATCAACAGCGGCTGTCGGCTGGTTCACCCAAAGCCCTGTGATACCGGCCTTTGCCACCGTCGCAACAGCCAGTTCGAACAGATAACCGTTGACGTAATCCTGCGAAATGATTGTCTGCGCTTGCGCCAAAAGCGCGCTGCGTCCGGCAGGATCGGTTGTTGCGTTCAACTCTTCCATGACAGCCTGAAATGCGGGACTGTCGTATTGGAAATAGTAGTCGGGGTTCGCGTAGATATTGATGTCCATCGGTTCTGTATGGCTGACGATGGACAGGCCGAAATCCTTGTTGGTGAACACCTCTTCGATCCACTGCGCCCATTCAAGGTTGGTGATCTCGGTTTCGATCCCGACTTCGCGTAACTGGCTTGCGATAATCTCGCCGCCGCGCCGCGCATAGGACGGGGGGGGCAGTTTCAGCGTGGTTGTGAACCCGTCGGGATAACCGGCAATGGCAAGCAATGACCGTGACAGTTCGGGGTCATAGGGTGAATTGGCCAGCAGATCGACGTAATCTGGATTGTGCGGCGCGAAATGGGTGCCGATCGGCGTGCCCAGCCCGAACATCGCCCCGTCGATGATCGCCTGCCGGTCAATCGCGGTGGCAACTGCGGCACGGACAAGTACATTGTCAAAGGGTGGCAACTTGTTGTTGATAGACAGGATCGTTTCGCCTTCGGTATTACCGACGATGACCTGAAAACGCGGGTCGGCCACGAATTGGGGCAGGTTTTCGGGAGCGGGAAAGCCCACAAAGACATCGACGTCTTCGGCCATCACAGCGGCAAAGGCGGCGGTCGGGTCAGAGATGAAACGGAAGGTGGCGCTGGCCAATGCTGGGGCTGGACCCCAGTAATCGGGGTTGCGGGTCAGTTCGAGCCGGTCGCCCTGCACCCAGTCGGTAAAGGTGAAAGGCCCTGTGCCAATGGGGTTGGAGGCAATGTTTTCGATGCTTTCGGGGGCGACGATCACCGCATCGCCCCAGGCCATGTTGAACAGGAAACTGCCGTTGGGCTGGTCCAGCGTCACCTGCACTGTCAGCGGGTCGATGACGGTCACATCGGTGATACCTGCGAAAAGGCCCTTTTGCGCATTGGTGCTATCCTCGGCGCGGGCACGGTCGAGGCTGAATTTGACGTCTTCAGCATCCATGTTCGTGCCGTCGTGGAAGGTGACGCCAGCGGCAAGGTTGAAGGTATAGACCAGACCGTCGTCCGAGATATCCCAGCTTTGAGCGAGGCCACGAATGATCGCGCCGTCTGCATCAAACCGGGTAAGGCCCTCAAAAACATTGGCATAAAGGACCGAGTCAATCGCCTGTGCCGCCCCGCCTGTCGGGTCGAGGTTCGGCGGCTCGAGCTGGATCGCGACGGTGATGCTGTCCTGCGCAAGCGCTGCGGTCGCGCAAAGAACGATAGCTGTGGATG
>CAYGMX010000049.1:0-12005 GCA_964351055.1 uncultured Loktanella sp.
GGTTCAATATGTCCGCCCCGGCGCGCCTTGTGTCATCGGGACGTTCACCAGCAACGTGGATATGAAATCGGGGGCCCCTGCATTTGGGACACCTGAATACATGCGCGCGACCCAGATGACGGGGCAGATGGCGCGGTTCTACGGATTGCCGATGCGGGCCTCGGGGGTCTGTGCGGCGAACGTACCTGATGGGCAGGCGATGTGGGAGACATCCAATTCGCTTTGGTCCGCGGTACAGTCAGGGACCAATATGGTCTATCACGCGGCAGGCTGGCTTGAAGGCGGGCTGATCGCTAGCCCCGAGAAATTCGTGATGGACTGCGAGGTGGTCCAGATGATCCAGCGGTATATGGAACCGGAGATTGTCGCGACAGGTCCGGACGAGATTGCCTTTGATGCGATCAAGGAAGTCGGACCAAACGGGCATTTCTTTGGGATCCAGCACACGCAGGATCGGTACGAGCAAGCGTTCTATCAGCCAATCGTGTCTGACTGGCGCAATTTCGAAGCTTGGGAAGTCGCGGGCGCGGTCTGGACACCCGAGCGAGCGCATCGGATTTTCAAGGATATTGTTGCAAGCTTTGAAGAGCCGCCGATGGATGTGGCGATCAAGGAAGAATTGATGGCATTCGTTGATCGACGCAAAGCCGAAGGCGGGGCACCAACGGATTTCTGATCGTAGGGTGGGTTTGAACCCACCTTACTCTTTGCACGGTACGCCTGCGATTGCGCACATTCCATCGCTTGGCCCTTCCCGAGCGGGAAGAATCACTTTCGTGCCCCTTGTGGCGCTACAGTCCTTTCCTGCCATACTCACGACAGGCCCGCCCCGCGATTATATGCGTTATGGCGACAATCCTTGCTTTGGGCTTTATTGGCAGCAATTCGCGTACGGTTGGCACGGAATTGCCGCCGCGTAGCCCCGACACGGACATAAGGTTGCCCTGATCGGTTGAGATGCTAACCCAAAGGCCACTCACCTTCTGGATACGTTCGATGAAATATATTGCTCGCATCGTCGCGCTGTTTGCGTTTTCACTTTTTGGCACCACAGCCGCTGCGTCTTGTGTCACCCCGCCCAATGTCAATGCCCTTGCATCCGAGATTGCGGCGGGCGTAAACGCCAGTCGCCGTGCAAACGGGCAGGCCCCTTTGCAATTCAATCGCACATTGGGGCGGGCCGCGATGGTGCATGCCTGTGACATGCTGGTGAATAATTTCTTCGACCACCGCGGATCGGATGGCTCCAGTTCGCAAGCGCGGGTCCAGAAGGCCGGCTACAATGACTGCATCGTGGCCGAGAATATCGCTTGGGGTTATCCACGTTCCGAGCAGATCATCACAGGGTGGATGAATTCCCCCGGTCACCGTCACAACATGCTTCACCCGCGGATCGAAGATTTCGGCGTTGGCATCACCCAAGGGCCCAAAGGTCCCTATTGGGTGCTGGTTGTCGGCAGAGAGTGTTAGACTCTAAACGTCGAGCCAGAGTGTGACCGGACCGTCGTTCGTCAGGTTGACCGCCATGTCAGCCCCAAAGGCGCCCGTCGCGGTCATAATGCCCAAAGCCCCCATATCCGCGACAAATCTCTCGTAAAGCGCGCGCCCGACATCGGGCTTTGCGGCTGCCGAAAAACCCGGCCTGTTCCCGCGTGATGTATCGGCGGCCAATGTGAATTGGCTGACGATCAGGGCGGCCCCTCCGACATCCAGCAGCGACAGGTTCATCTTGCCCGCCGCATCGGGGAAAATCCGCAGCTTGCTGATCTTGGCGGCCAGTTGCGCCGATCTGGCGGGATCATCGCCCTCCATCGCGCAGACAAGGATCAGGAGGCCCTTGCCGATGTCGCCGATCACATCACCGTCAACCGCGACCGAGGCCTTGGTAACGCGCTGGATCAAAGCTCTCATACCTCAGAGGCCCAAGGCGGATTGGCACCGGCACGGCTGACGGTTATCGCCGCCACTTTCGCGCCAAAGGCGGCAGCGGCCCGCAAGTCGGCTTCGGTTGCCTGCGCAATACCGTGTTTCGTGAGATGCCCGCTCTTGTGTAGTTGCGCCAGAAAACCCGCGCTGAAAGTGTCACCCGCGCCGACCGTATCAACAACCTCTGCCTTCACCGCAGGCACATCAAATGTGCCTTGGGCTGTGACGATGCTGACACCGTCACCGCCACGTGTCAGCAGGATGACCTTGGCACCGGTCTGATCCAAGAGCGCCTTTGCATCGGTATCGCCGGTGATCCACGCCAAGTCCTCGTCCGAGGTCTTGATGATGTCAGCTACGCCCAGCATGCGAGACAGGCGGGCGCGATAGCCTGCCTCGTCGGAAATGAAAGACGGGCGGATGTTGGGGTCAATCATCGTCACCCGCCTTGATGCTTCGCGCAGCATCAAGGCCTCGTAGGCGGCTCCGCACGGCTCAACCACAAGGCTGATGCCGCCAAAGAACATGGCATCCGCCGCAGTCTGCGGCAGATCCGTCTCTGACAGCATCCGCCCGGCTGTGTTTTCATCGTAGAAGGCGTAAGACGCATGGCCTTGGGTCAACGTCACAAAGGCAAGCGTCGTGGGCCGGTCTGAAATCGCAGCTGGGCTGCTGTCAACACCTGATGCGGCAAGTTCGGCCCGCAGCACATCGCCAAAGAGGTCAGAGGAAAGCCCCGAAAAAAATTGCACCGGCGCGCCCAACCGCCCCAAGGCGATAGCCGTGTTGAACACCGACCCCCCCGCAAGCGGTGCAAAGGCGCTTTCACCTGTCGTGGACTGCCTCGGCAGCATATCAATAAGGGCCTCACCACAACACAGGATCATCGCCGGTCTCCACTCTCTACTGGCTGTTAGCGATAACAAATCCTGCGACAAGCGCAAGGATAAGCCCCGCAAGAACCGCAAATGCGATCTTCCATGCAGAATAGGGGCGTTCGCCCTGCACCCGCCCCGTGCGCCCGTTCACAACAAAGCGGTAGGTTTCGCCACGGTATTTATATGCGGCAAGCCAGACTGGCAGCAGGATATGCTTGAAGGTCACATCACTGACGGCGGTATTGACCGTACCAATCCGCTGATCATCACCGCCGATGTCATATTTGACATCGCGGCGGATCATCCGGTCCATGTACGCGCGCGCCTCTTGATAGCCATCGGTCAGTTCGACCTGATAGCCTTCGGCGCGAAAACCGGCCAGATATTCAGGTTTGTAGGGCTCCAGTGCCGACAGATCCCAAGGTTCCAGCCCGTCAGTGTATTTCTTGGGCAAGGACTTTGACGCCAGCACAAGCACGTCATCAAAAAAGCGCGCCACATGGCCCGAAACACCGCGCCAGCGGGTCTTGCGCACGCGGACCTGCTGACGCTTGCCGTCGCGCACAACGGTACGGGTTTCGTAATAGTGGGTACCGCGCTGACCGGTATAGTCGCTCTTGGTGTCGGCATCGAAGGTCCAATAGGGCACATAGATGCCGTTCATCTTGCGACCCTTGCGGGCATAGTCGGTCAGCCCGTTGGGGGCAAACCACAGGCTGCCCAGCCATGCCACCAAAGCACTGCGGGCAGCCGCTTCATCCAGATCAAAGGGCAGCAGACCGCGTGGTTTGATATGGCGGTGGGTGCCTGTGTCCGTCACCACAGGTGTCGCACAAAACGGGCATTCGGCGGCATGAATATCGGGGTCGAACTCTGTCTGCGCGCCGCAGTTGGGGCAGGTCGTGACGCGGGTTTCCTCAAGATCGGCATCGGCCAGCCGCTGGTCGATCGCGCGGCGGAAATCAAGCTCGGTGATACTGCCGGCCCATGGTCCCTTGCTTTCGATCTGCTGGATGTTGCCGCAGTGGTCGCAGGTCAACTGATGCTGGCCCGGATCGAACCGCAGGTCAGACCCGCAGGCGTCACAGGGAAAGCGGTGTTCCACCGCAGAGATTTGCGCCTCTGCCATCTAGAGGATCTTGTGCATGAAACGCGGCGTCATGACCCGCAGCGCACCATCATAAAGCACATTGTGCCGCCAGAAGTGGAATAGCCCGTGCATTGCACCTGCCGACAAAAGCACCAGCAAGGCGATCCATCCGGTGTCATGCGGCATCCAGCCCATCAAGGCGGCCCCGTTCAGGCCGACCGTCACTGCAAGGACCAGATACATCCCCCGATGCATCCAAGGGTAGGCAGTGCGCAGCGTGCCTGTCAGCTTCGGCCCCGGTTTGCCCATCATGCCTTTGACAGCGGCCATACCCAGCCAAACCGCGCCACCCCCGACAAAGGTCCAGCGCACCCATGGTTCGGACGTGCCGCCCTTGACCATGACCAATACCAGCATGAGCGTTGACCAGTGCAAAATGATTGTGAGCCTGCGTCGGGTCATAAATACCTCTGCACGAATTTCGGGGCCATGATCCGCAAGGCATTATCATTCAGGCGCAGATGTCGCCAGATATGAAAACCCGCATGCAAGGTCACAATGACCCCCAGAAGATAGAATTCATAGATATGGATCTTGCCGATGATTTCATTCGCCTCCGGCAGACCCAAAGGTGGCGCAATCGGCAGCACGCCACCAGCTTTGAGCAGGCGGGACGCGGTCAACCCGATCAGAAAGCCGGTCACCGCCACACCAAAAAGGCCCCAAATGATCGCGACATGAATGATCCGATGAAACCGCCGTGCTTTCGGGCCCAGCTTTGGCCCCGGACGTCCCGCAAGGCCGCGGCGCAGGTAATCGCCGTACCAGATCAGCGAGATGGTTACAAAAACGAGCGCCAGAACAGAATGCGCCTGAAACGCCGCCGGACCAAAAGGCAGCACATCATCCGGCGTCACAAAGATGAACCAGACCAGAAGCGGGATCATCAGCGCATGGCTGAACTTCAGCCATGTGCGCCTGTGGGGGAGGCGGCGGATGATCGTTGTGTTCAACATAGCGACCTATCTAGCCCTCGGATCGTTTTGGTCACATCACGGATCGGTCAGGCCGGTGGCGGTGGCGGCAGGATGGTGAACAGTTGCGCCAGTTCGATCACGTCCTCTGCTTTCATCCAGCCGTCCTGACCTTGGGTCCAGACCATGCTGGCCCGCGTCAGTTTGCCATCGGTGACCATCCGGCCCATTGAAGCCTTTGAAAATGGGCCCGACACTTCGCCGCCTTCGGCGATATGCCAGACATGTTCGACGGGTGGTGGGGGCGGCGGCGCGGCGGAAGGTGCGGCACCCCAAGGGCCTTGATTGGCCATCTGGCCTGCCATTGCCATGCCCATGCCAGCGCCAAGACCCGCCGCCATGCCGCCGCCTGCGGGGTTGCTGGCGGCCGATGTCATGGCTTCGGCGGCCGAATACTGTGTGAACTTGCCCAGATCACCCGCAAGGCCCATCGAGGTGCGTTTGTCCAAGGCCTCTTCCACTGCTGGCGGCAGGCTGATGTTCTCGATGTAGAGCTCTGGGATGGTCAGGCCGTATTGCTTCATTGTTGGATCAATTGCGCTGGCGATCAGTTTGCCCAGATCAGCGGTATTTGCAGCCATATCCAGTACCGGAATACCGGACGAGGCGATGACTCGGGAAAATTCCTGCACGATGATGTTGCGGATCTGATAGCTGATCTCGTCCATCGTAAATTCACCATCGGTGCCCACGATTTCACGCAGGAAGATCGCGGGATCGGCAACTTTGACCGTATAGGTGCCAAAGGCGCGCAGACGGGTGGGCCCGAATTCGGGGTCGCGCACCATAATGGGGTTCTTGGTGCCCCATTTGAGGTTCGAGAACCTTGTGGTGTTCACATAGTAAATCTCGGATTTGAACGGGCTTTTGAAGCCATGATCCCAATGCTGCAAGGTCGTCATGATCGGCATGTTGTTGGTTTCCAGCATGTAAAGGCCGGGGGTGAACACATCGGCCAACTGGCCTTCATGCACGAACACAGCGGCTTGTCCCTCGCGGACGGTCAGCTTGGCGCCGTACTTGATCTCGTGACCCTCGCGTTCGAACCGCCAGACCATCGTGTCGCGGGTGTTGTCGGTCCAATGGATGACATCGATGAATTCGCCGGTCAGAAAATCGAAAATGCCCATGGTGTGGTCTCCGTCGTTGATGTGATAGGGATAGGGTGCATCCCGCTAACTCTCTCCCGCTGCCAGATACTCGCGCGCGATCATACGTGCGATGGGGGCTGCAATGGCGGGTTCCATTCCGGTTTGCAGGCGCGGGTCGTAAAGCATCCGCAAAAGCAGTTCGTCGTGGCGGGTCAGCAGCGCAAATTCCTCGTCATCGTTAAAGATTGACGGGCGGGCATCGGGGCTGTCATTGGCAAGGCCCATGCCTTGGGCCAGTTCCTCATGGATACAGGCGCTGCGCATCAGGCTGGGGTGTTCGGCGCGGATCATGGCGACCGCCTTGGAATAGTTCGACTGGCCCGGCACAAAGGTGCCTATGACAAAACAAAGCTGATCGCGCGGCAGGTTGATAAAATTGCGGACCGTGGCATTGGAGATATTGGGGATCATTTCCCGCAGCTTGTCGCCATAAGCAAGGCGGTCGTCCTCGCCCAGAAACAGGACATGAAAGTTCGGATCGCGGTCTGTGATCTCGATCGGCACACCGGTCACACGTGACAGCCGTGCGGCAAAGGTGCTGACACTGACCAGATCCGCATCGCGCTGGGCCAGCGGGACAGTATCGCCGAATGCGACAGACATGCGGATAGGTCCATCCCAGCGCCGCAGTTTGGAAAGCGTGGCCTGCGGGCGCTGGAAATCGCTGTCGTCGCTGTATTCGTTGAACAGCGCGATGCGCACAAAATTACGCGCCAGTTGGGTATCGGTGAAAGGCGTGTCCGGCCCGCCGCCATCGCCGCGCAGCAAACCTTGGTTCAGCAGATCGTTCTGTAACCTGCCATAAAAGGTCGCAAGGTCGCGGCTGGCCTGACTGGGGGCTGTCACGACAGGTTGCGGCGGTTCGGGCGCAATACTGGCAGGAGGCTGTGTGACCACAACCGGAGGCTCCACCCAGTCACAGCCCGTCAGACCTGTCGCAAAGACAAGTATCAAGATCAGCCGCATGGCGCCCCTGTTGGTCATGTTTAGTCAGCGCCAGCCGCTGTGCCGATGGTGTCGCCTGTCCTTGTTTTGCGGGCTTTCGCGGCGGCAAGGGTTTCTTTCAACTCGGCTTCCATCTTCTTCAACTCTACCTCGGCCTCGGCGCGCTTGCGCTTGCCTTCGTCAGCAATTTCAAGGCTTTCGTTGATCGTGGCGATCAGGTTGGCGTTTGCCTCTTTCACCGCATTGATGTCAAAGACGCCGCGCTCCATCTCCTGACGGATTGTGCGGTTCGCCTGACGCAGGTTTTCGGCGTTGGCCTTCAGCAGTTCGTTGGTCAGATCGTTTGCATCACGGACGGCTTCGGCAGCTTCGGCGCTGCGCTGGATCGTGACGGCCTGCGCCAGCTGCGTTTCCCACAAGGGCACCGTGTTCACGAGGGTCGAGTTGATCTTGGTCACAAGCGACTTGTCGTTTTCCTGCACCAGACGGATCGAGGGCAGGGACTGCATGGTCACTTGACGGGTCAGTTTCAGATCATGCACGCGGCGTTCCAGATCATCGCGGGCGGACCGGATATCGCGCAATTCCTGCGCTTTCATCACCGCTTGCTCTTCGGGGGCGGCCTGCACCTCTGCTTCTTTCTCGGGGATGGTCGTAGCATCCAGATCGGCGATCTTGGCCTCGCCCGCCGCGATATAAAGTCCCAGTTCGTCATAGAATTGCAGGGTCTTGTCATAGAGCATATCGAGGCTTTCGATGTCCTTCAAAAGCACATGTTCATGCTTGAGAAGATCATCGGTGATATGGTCGATCTGGCCCTGCACCTCTTCGAAACGGGCGGCGAATTTCGCCATCGGTGCGGCGCGGCCCAAGAGCTTTTCCCACCAGCTCCGTTCGCGGCGCACATCCAGTTCAGAGATCGAAAAGCCGCGGATCGTGGTTACGATATTGCGCAGACTGTCGCCTGCGGGCCCCACGTCCTTGTTGCGGACACCTGCCAGCATGGACTGGCTGATGACCTGCAATTCCGCTTGCGCCGAAGACCCGAAAGACACGATGGAATTCGTGTCGGAAATGTTGATTTCCGCAATCCGCTTGGTGATTTCGGCGCTTGTTGGGGCATCGGCGGCTTCGAGTGTGATCAGTTCGCCCTTGGGTTCCGGCAATACCACGGCGGTCACTTTTTCGACTTCGGCCAGTGTGGCCTCTGCTTTCTGGCGGATCGTATCTGACATTAATCGTTCCCTTTCGGTTTCAGGTTGACGCCCTCGCGCTGGAGGCGGTCGCGTAGCACATTGATTTCAATATCCATATCGCTGCGGTCATCCAGCAGCATCTTGTCGGTGCGGGCGGCGAAATTCTGCTCAAGATCGTCCAGCAGCGCCTCAAAGCTGGTACGGGCATCCGCATTCTTGTTGCGGCGGTAAAGATCGACAAATTTGACCGTCGCATCACGTGCACCCATCAGGTAGACGCCCAGAAATTTGCGCGCTCCGGTCAGGTCGCGCGGGTCTTCCTCGACCGTGCGGATCATGCGGCGGGCGATAACTTGAAAAGCCGCGACCCGTTCGGTCAGGCGACGATCAGCAAGCGCTTCGATCTGGGCCTTCATGACGTCCAGATGCGCTTCTGCCTCGTTGACCACGCGGGCAACGCGGTCTTGCTGGAAGGTGTCGACACCTTCCATCCGTTTGTCTTTCATCGGGTCGATGCCGAAGGTCGCGGTGTGCAGGCCCAAAGCCGCAATACCGTAAAGGGCAGAGCCCACAACACCACTGTCACCCACATAGGCGGCAATGGCTGTGCCGATACCGGTGAGCCCGGATGCAAGTATCTTGCGCGGCAACGCAGGGCGGCGTGCGACCTTGCGGGCGTCATAGGCGGCCTCGGCTTCCAGCCCCTCTTGCAGCAACCATGCCGCCAGCGTCAGGACAGCCGCCCCGACCAAGGCCGTGACAAGCACCACGGGCCCGTTGTTCAGGGATAAGGCGGCAAGAATCACACCGGGACCATAAAGTAGCTTGGCGCGCGATCCCGCCGCCTTGATCCGGGCCGGATCAACCATCTCTTCGTGCGGACCTGTGGCCTGCCTGTCAGGGCTGAACTTGCCACCAAAGCGTTTGGCCATCAGGCGGCCCCCAACAGGCCCGAGGTCACACCAAACAGCAGGACGACAAGCAAAACATAAGTGATCCTTCTGAATCTTGCGGGCATAAACTCTTCATCCTTTCCCGTCGCGGTCCGGCCTACGGCGAATAGTGTCCCCAGCAGCGACGCGATTGCAATGACAACCACCGCCACAAAAGCGCCCAAGAGGATCAAACGCATCATACTGTCGTCACTCCGCTAGTTCCATCAGCTTCCAAGATAGGAAAGAGGGTGAGAGATTGCGAGGGTCGCCAAAGCGATGCCAGATCAGGCTGTTGGCTGTTTCACGCATCGGCAGTCCGGCCAAGGCAATGTCTCCTATCGAAGAGGTCACCCCTACCATGCACAGCCCTTGTCGCAGAACAAGGGTTCAAGTTGACCGCTTTTTCCCCCTTGCGGGCCGGCTGACGGGTTTACGGACGCGGGTGATGCTTGGTTTTTCCGAAAGCCCCAACTGATCGCGCACGACCCGCTGCTTGACCTCTTCCACCTCGCCTTGCCCCAGCGCGCCCAATTGGAAAGGCCCATAGCTGACGCGGATCAGCCGGTTGACGGTCACGCCGATGGCAGCCATTGCCTTGCGGATTTCGCGGTTCTTGCCTTCGCGCAGACTGATCGTCAGCCATGCGTTGGCCCCTTGCTGGCGGTCGAATGTCACGATCATCGGCTGATAGCGTAGACCTTCGCCTGTGATGCCTGCGCGCAGTTCATCCAGCTTGGCCTCGCGGACCGATCCGTTGATGCGCACGCGGTAGCGGCGCAGCCAACCGGTGCTGGGTAATTCCAGCTTGCGCTTGACCTCGCCATCATTGGTCAACAGCAGCAGCCCTTCGGAATTCAGGTCAAGCCGCCCCACGGACATCACGCGCGGCAGTTCGGCGGGCAGAGTGCCAAAGACCGTTGGCCGGTCCTTTTCATCTTTCTCGGTCGTGACCAGACCCGCAGGCTTGTGATAGAGCCAGATGCGGGGCGGCTCCGGTTCGCCGATCTGTTTGCCATCCACGACGATGCGGTCGGCAGGGGTCACGTTCAACGCGGGGCTGGTGATCGTCTTGCCGTTCACGCTGACTCGGCCGTCCTCGATCATGCGCTCTGCCTCGCGGCGGCTGGCGACACCGGCGCGGGACAGGACTTTGGCGATGCGGTCGCCGGAAGGTGGGGTATCGGTCATGCGCATCCTCTAAGGCTGATGCGGGGCGCATGCAATTGAATTGCCACTGCCGCTTGCCGAATTGCGGCGAAGCATGCATCACTCTGCCATGGATTTTCGCACCTACATGCAAGAAGCACTGGACGAGGCACGCGCCGCCGCCGCCCGTGGCGAGGTGCCGGTCGGTGCGGTCATCGCGGGGCCTAAGGGGATCATTGCGCAGGCAGGCAACCGGACGCGCGAAACAAACGACCCCACCGCCCATGCGGAAATACTGGCGATCCGTGCGGCCTGTGCGGCGCTGGGTCGGGAACGGCTGACCGGTTATGACCTTTACGTGACGCTGGAACCCTGCCCGATGTGTGCCGCGGCGATCAGCAATGCGCGGCTTGCGCGGCTTTACTATGGTGCGGCCGATCCCAAATCCGGCGGTGTGGCCCAAGGCCCCCGCATTTTCAGCCACCCGCAATGCCATCATGCGCCAGAGGTCTATGACGGGATCGGGGCGGCTGATGCAGAGGCGCTGCTTAAGGGTTTTTTCGCCGCAAAACGCTAAAGCGTGATGGTCTCCATCACTTGAGGTGTCAGCACGTTCACGTCCGGCAGGGCATCGGCCAAGGGCTGCGCGGATTGCGCCAGCAGCGGGAAGGTCTTGTAATGGGCAGGGATCACGGTCTTGAAGTTGAAGTAACGCTTGGCGGCATAGGCCGCCCCCTCCATCCCCATCGTATAGTGCCCGCCACAGCATAGAATACCGATATCGGGCTGATAGAAATCACCCATCCAGTCCATATCGGCCATGATATCGGTGTCGCCGGACACATAGACCGTGTGGCCATCGCCCTTGATCATGAACCCCGCCTCGGTGCCCGCATAGCTGCTGCCGACCGACGATGAATGGGTCGCCTGCACCATCGACACCAGCGCGCCACCCAGATTGACGGTGCCGCCCTTGTTGAAGTCGACGGTTTCATGCGCGCTGAATATGCTGCAAAGCTCTGGGATGCCGACGACGATTGCGCCAGTGTCCTTTGCGACAGCATCCACTTCGGACGTGTGGTCGAAATGCCCGTGTGTCAGCAGGATGTGGGTTGCGCCCTTGATGGCGGCGGCCCTTTGGTCATCGGGGAAAGACGGGTTGCCCGCCAGCCACGGGTCAATCAGCAAAACAGCCTCTTCGATCTCGATCCGGAAACTCGCATGCCCTAGCCAAGTGATTTTCATATTGCCCTCCATTGCGTTGCGGGCAGGATAAGGCAGACAGAACGAGGTGCAAGATGGACTGGTTCCAACAGATCGACGGATATTGCGAG
The DNA here is from genome assembly GCA_964351055.1 of uncultured Loktanella sp. Classification (GTDB taxonomy): domain Bacteria; phylum Pseudomonadota; class Alphaproteobacteria; order Rhodobacterales; family Rhodobacteraceae; genus Yoonia. The sequence continues at coordinate 11,636 of CAYGMX010000049.1, forward strand.
CGGACCGACTTTAGCTATTGGTCGGAGCCGGTGAATGCGGTCACCAACATCGCCTTTATCATCGCAGCGCTGATCCTGTGGCGGCGCAGCGCGGGGGTACCGATGTCGCGCGTCCTTTGCGTGATCCTCTTCGCGATCGGGATCGGCAGTTATCTCTTCCATACCCATGCGACAGTCTGGGCGGTCACGGCTGATGTGGTGCCGATTGCCCTATTCATTCTGGTCTATCTTTTTGCCGTGAACAGGGATGTCGTGGGTCTGCGGCCCGTGGTCGCTGTGGTCGCGACCTGCGGCTTCTTTCCCTATGCCGCTGCAATCGTCTGGATCACGCAGCAATTGCCGTTCTTCAATATCTCCAACTTCTACTGGA
>CAYGMX010000050.1:0-4859 GCA_964351055.1 uncultured Loktanella sp.
ATTTTCGGCGCGATAGAGCGCCTGCGCGGGCATGTTGTCTTCGGCTAGTTCCAGAAAGATTTGCAGTGCGCCAGCATCCGCCGCGGTTTGATGAGAGGCCCTCAAAACCGCGCGCGCAAGTCCTAGCCGCCGCTTGGCGGGATCGGTTGCCAGTGTCAGAATTTCTGCCTCGTCGCCGGTCACACGGAATAGGATAAAGCTATCGGCGTTGCCTTCCCAGAAAGTCCCGTTGCCGGAAAGAAGCGATGCGAATTCCCGCGCTGACCAAGCGCGCGTTGCGCTGAACGCCTTGGCGTGCAGGGCGGCCATGTCTTGCGGTTTCATGGTAGCAGGACAGGTGCAGGATCACGCGGCGGGGCGGCGTCGGCGCTGCGCATATAAAGTGGCGCAGGCCGCGCCTGTTGCGTGGTCAGACGGCTGGCGGCTATTCTTGCGGTCGCGGCGATCAGGATGTGGGGGGGCTTTTGCGGCCCCGCTTGGGTTGTGCGAAGCTCAGGCTCTGACGGATCGCCCTTTGCTGGAAAGCTTTGCACATAGGATTGCCCGCGCGGAGCTGGGATGGTTGCCACATAGGGGGTGGTTTCGCCGTCAGCGCGGGCCTCGAACCCGTTCACGCCGATCGCGGGTTTGCCCAAGCCCAAAGACAGGCCGCGTGCGGCAGCAAGCGAAATCCGGATGCCGGTAAAGTTGCCGGGTCCAACGCCGACCCCGATCCCGTCAAGATCGGCCCATGTCAGCCCCTCGGCATGCAGCATTTCCTCAAGCATCGGCATCAGGTGTTCGGCCTGTCCTTTTGCCATGTCATCAACGCGGGTCACAACCCTGTCGCCCAACAGCAAAGCGGCGGCGCAATGCGCCGCCGATGTATCAAATGCAATGAGTAAGGGCTTAGGCTGCAACGGGCCGGACCTCGACCACCTCTGGGATGTAGTGGCGCAGCAGGTTTTCGATGCCCATTTTCAGGGTCAGTGTCGATGACGGGCATCCGGCGCAGGCACCTTGCATGTGCAGATAAACAATCCCGCGTTCGAATCCGTGGAAGGTGATGTCGCCGCCATCTTGGGCCACGGCGGGGCGCACGCGTGTATCCAGCAATTCCTTGATCTGGTTCACGATTTCACCGTCTTCGCCGGTATGTTCGGCATGGCCGCTGGCAGGCTTGTGGTCGTCAGCCATGACAGACTGGCCGGACTGGTAATGCTCCATGATCGCGCCAAGGATGCCGGGCTTGATGTGATCCCATTCCACGTCGTCAGCCTTTGTTACGGTGACAAAGTCGATCCCGAAAAACACGCCCGATACCCCGCCGGTCGCGAAAATACGTTTCGCAAGGGGCGAATTGTTCGCAGCCTCGATGCTCGGGAAATCGGCGGTGCCGACCTCCAGCACGTTCTGCCCTGGCAGAAACTTGAGCGTTGCGGGGTTTGGTGTGGATTCAGTCTGGATGAACATGAGGCAAACCTTTTTTGTCAGGCTTTAGATATGCGCTTGGCTAGACCGTCTGTCAAGGTTTGGAACGATTCTAAAATGGATCGCTTGTCCGCTCAGGTGATCGCTTCAAGCCGCTCTTTGGACAGATCGCCGGGCACGATTGTGATCGGGATCGGCAAGCTGCCGGATTGACGGCTTAGGTGGGTTACAAGCGGGCCAGGGCCCTTGTTGTCTGTCCCGGCACCCAGCACCAGAACACCGATTTCCGGGTCTTCGTTGATTTGTGCCATGATCTCGTCCAGTGGTTCACCTTCGCGGATGATGAGTTCGGGATTGATGTTTTGCTTGTCGCGCATCCATTTTGCAAAAACTTCAAAATGCACTTCAATCCGCTCTCGGGCTTCCGCGCGCATGATTTCACCCACACCAATCCAGTGATTGAACTCGTCAGGGGGAATGATGGCAAGGATCGCCACGCCACCGCCTGAACCCGCAGCCCGCATCGCGGCGAACCGCATTGCGTTCAGGCACTCGCGGCTGTCATCCAGAACGACCAAGAATTTACGCATGACAAACTCCCTCTGATGGCGATAGTGGAGCATCCCGGGGACAGTGGCAACGCCCGATTGATGCAAGTTGCTGTCCGGCCCTCAAGCCGTGGCAGCGGCCCAATCCCAGTACATTTCGCGCACTTTGCGGGTCATTGGTCCGACCTGATACTGCCGGTCCTCGAAGGCGGTGACAGGTGTCACCTTGGACATATTGCCCGACAGGAACACTTCGTCAGCGCCGCGGAAATCATCGAATGTCAGTACATTTTCATGCACAGTGACACCCTCTTCCCGTAGGTTCGAGATGTGCCTTGCCCGCGTGATGCCTGCAAGGAAAGTGCCGTTGGGTATAGGGGTAAAGACCTCGCCATCCTTGACCATGAACACGTTCGCCGTTGCCGTTTCCGCGACATTGCCCATCGCATCGGCCACCAGCGCATTACCAAAGCCGCGTGCACGCACCTCGGCCAGCATGCGTGCGTTGTTGGGGTAAAGGCAGCCTGCCTTGGCGTTCACCACGGCGCTTTCGATCACGGGGCGGCGGAACCGTGTCAGCCCGAGCGTTGTTGTGGCGGCAGGGTCAGCGAAGGGGATTTCTTCAAGGCAGATCGCAAACCCCGTGCCCTCGGGACTGGGGACAATCGCGGTCACATCCCCGTTGATCGCCCAATACATCGGGCGGATATAGACCGCCGCACCCTTGGGATAGGCGGCCAGCCCTTCTTTGGTGATCGCGATCATGTCTTCGGTACTGACGGTGGGTGTGATCATCAAAGCTTCGGCCGACTTGTTTACGCGTGCGCAGTGCAAATCCAGATCGGGCATCAGCCCGTTCACAAACCGCGCCCCGTCAAAGACTGTCGTGCCCAGCCAAGAGCCATGATCTGCCGCGCGCATGATCGGTACGTCACCTTCGTGCCAAGCGCCTTCGAAATACGTGCGGATGTTCTTGCCGGTGGCCATGTCCGATGCTCCCTTTTGGGCAAACATTAGGCGCGGGTACCCAAGAGGTAAAGTGGTGTGGCGTCCGGTGCCGGGGAACACCGGACGCCAAAGTAACCCAAGGTGTCTTGCGGGGCGGAAGCGGCACCCGGGCATGGCAGGCAGAGCGAATCTATACCGCGCAGCCCCAGCCTGTCAGGTGCGGGATTCAGTTTTGTGACGATCAGTCAGCCAGCGCCATGAGTGCTGCAACATCCAGTCTCGCGTTACCCATCTGCAATTTGCCATCCGTATCGCGCGGCCACTCAGCATGCAGTTTGTCGACATAAAGCTCGACCCCGTTTTGATCGGGATCGCGCAAATAGACCGCTTCGCTCACGCCGTGATCAGCTGCGCCGTCGAACGGAATACCTGCCTTGGCAACACGCATAAGAACCTCGGCAAGTGACTTGCGGTCGGGATAGAGAAACGCCGAGTGATAAAGGCCGGTATGCCCTGCCGGTGGTGGCGCGGCCCCGAGACTTTCCCATGTATTCAGCCCGATATGGTGATGATAATCCCCTGCGGCCAGAAACGCGGCACCTGTCCCATAGCGCTGGGTCAGTTTGAAGCCCAAGAGACCGGAATAGAACGCGATCGCGCGATCAAGATTGGAAACACGCAAGTGCACATGACCAACGCGGGGGAAGTTTGACTCTGACATGGTGAACGTCCTTCTATGAACGCTGTTATGCTACCTCAGAGAGCCAATGCACAAAACCTCAATTCTTGCAGGGTTTATGTGCGCCAAACCGGATGCAAGTGAGTCTGGCAGCAACACAGGCGGCGGTATTGCGATTGGTTCAAGATTGACTGTTGGGGTCGATGGTCACAGCCGGTTGGCCCGTTGAAGGGCACCGGGAGAATACCATGCCGGAATATCGCGCCTCCAAAGGACGCTTGATCAGTGTTTCATAACCATCGGCTCGTTTCTCGCGCTTCGCACGAATGCCCGGATTGAATATGATCGCCACTTTATGCCGTGCGATGCGCAACATCTCATCAATAAAGCCGCTGTAGTCCTCTTCCATTCCATAGGCATCGATGGCCTGAAAGCAGATCACGATGTCGTGGCTGTTGTCGGCAAACGGATACGGGATTTTCGTGCCGTCAAATTCGATGACCGACAGCCCCAATGCATCATGAATGGGGGTATAGGCTGATCCGCGTCCTTGTGTGAATTCGGTGGCCTGAAAGTCATTCCCGAAATGGCTTGCGACCTCTGCGCCACCGCACCCTCCCGAGGACAGTTCGAGGATGCTGTATTTTCGTTTCGGATCAAGGACCTCTGGCATGAGGGTTGCCCATCGGTCGAGTTCTCGCAGGATATTATGGCCGCGCAACTGGTATTTGAGTTGCGCCACTTCATAGATCATCCGGCCCGTGCCAGCCATGTTCTCAAAGTCATCCGTGAGGAACAACTCTTTCGAAAACCCGTAGGGCGTCAGAAACGTGTCGGGAATCGGGATGGCTTGAGCGTCCAAAGAACTCCAGGACCGGCGGGTGCGTCGCAACCATTTGTCCAGTCCTTGCAGATAGAACGCGGTGGCGGGCCGCGCCTTGGCAAGTGCTGCGTAGTCCTGTTTTTCGGCTCTCAGGTATCTTCGCAATACCTTCCAGTCATTCATCGCACTAGGCCTTGGACCGCAGCAGGCCGACAATGTCATAGGTATCCCGCAGCACCGGTTCGGCGATAGCGCGCGCTTTGGCAGACCCTTCACCCAAGATCCGGTCAATCTCGGCCGGATCAGCCATGAAACGCGCCATTTCTTCGGAAATCGGGGCGAGCTTTGCCACAGCCAGATCGGCAAGGGCAGGTTTGAACGTACCCCAGCCTGCGCCGGGGTATTCGGCAATCACGGCCTCGGGGGTCATGTCGCCGAGTGCTGCGTAGAT
>CAYGMX010000050.1:4869-11906 GCA_964351055.1 uncultured Loktanella sp.
GTGCTGGATCGGTCTTGGCCTTTTTGAACTTCTTGGCGATCGTGTCGGCGTCATCGGTCATGTTGATGCGTTCCATGTCGCTTTCCCCCGACTTTGACATCTTTTTGGTCCCGTCGCGCAGGTTCATGATGCGCATGGCGGGGCCTTCGATGACAGGTTCGGTCAGCGGGAAGAAGTCGGTCTTGAAGTCATGGTTGAATTTGGCGGCAATATCGCGGGTCAGTTCGACGTGCTGTTTCTGGTCCTCGCCCACAGGCACATGGGTCGCGTGATACAGCAAGATATCGGCGGCCATCAACGCAGGGTAGGCATAAAGCCCGAGTGACACTTTTTCCGCATTGCTGCCTGCCTTGTCCTTGAACTGGGTCATGCGGTTCATCCAGCCGACGCGGGCGACGCAATTGAAGATCCAGCCTAATTCCGCATGAGCCGCAACCTGACTTTGGTTGAAAAGGATCGACTGGCTGGGGTCCAGACCTGCCGCCAGATAGCCCGCGGCCACCTCGCGCGTCATGTTTGCCAGGTCCTTGGGGTCCTGCCAGACGGTGATCGCATGCATGTCGACCACGCAATAGATCGTTTCCATCTGCCCTTGCATCCCGACAAAGCGTTTGATGGCGCCCAGATAATTGCCCAGCGTCAGACCGCCCGAAGGCTTGATGCCGGAAAAGACACGCGGGGTGAAAGTGGTCTGGTTCATGGTGCAATTGTCCGGGGCTGGATTTCGGTGCTGGGGTCGCATACCCATGTCAGACAGACCCGTCAACTTCAACCACATCAGGACTGCCCGCATGAAGCCAGAAAGCCCGATCAATGCACTGCCTCCTGTCGTTATCGCGCTGACACTTCTGATCGTCGGCATCGAAGCGGTCTTTCAACTGGCCGAAGCCGGATTGGTCGGTGGCCCGCGCGGTGTGGGTTGGCGGTTGGCCGCAATCGAGGACTACGGATTTTCAAGCGCGGTGCTGGATCGGGTGATCGTCAACGGCGACTATTCGTTTGATATGCTCAAACGGTTTGTGACCTATGCCTTTATCAATGTGCAACTGATCCAAGTGGCATTTTGTGGAGCTTTGACGCTGGCCTTGGGCAAGTTTACGGCAGAATTTTATGGCGGGACCAAAGTGCTGGGTCTTTATCTTGCGACAAGTGTTGTGGGCGCGATTGTCTACGGTCTTGTGGTGGATGGCCGCTATCCGTTGCTGGGCGGGTTTACACCTGTCTACGGCCTGATCGGGGCCTATACCTATGCGCTCTGGTTGCAGCTGGGCACCGCGGGCGAAAACCAGATCATGGCCTTCCGCCTTATCGGGTTCCTGCTTTTGATCCAGCTTATTTTCGGGATTCTGGCAAGCGTGATCTATGCCTCGCCCGTGCCGTCCACATGGATTGCGGAACTGACGGGGTTCGTTGCGGGATTCACGTTGTCTGTGCTGCTTGCACCGGGCGGATGGGCGGCGCTTTTGGACCGCATGCGCCAACGATCCTAGCGTTTCATATTCCGGCGAAACTCTGACAGTTTGAACGCGCCAACCAAGTGGCCGATGCCGAAATAGCTGACCACACCGATCAAGACCAAGACAAGCAGGGCCATATAGCGGATGGTCGGCAATCCGAAGAACGGTGTCATGGTCGTTGTCGCAAAGAGCAGCACAAGGCCCATCCCCAAGGCTGCAATGATGATCCGCCCCAGCCGCCGTTTAAAGCGCGCATCGAATTTGGCGGCATCGCCCATCGTTTGCGCGCCGCGCCACAAAAGCAAGACCATCGCCCAGCCTGTCAGTGACGTCCCGATTGCGGCTGCCGAGAAGCCGATCACCGGAGACAGGCCAATTGCCAGTGCGGCATTCAACACCATTGCGGCCAGCGCGTAGTAGAAAGGCCGCTTTGTGTCTTCGCGCGCAAAAAAGAGCGGTTGCAGCGTTTTTTGAAGCACGAAGGCTGGCAAGCCCAGCCCATAGATCGCCACGGCCAATGCCGTGGCTGCCGTGTCATCGGTTGTAAATGCGCCGCGTTCAAAAAGGACACTGACCAGCGGCAGCGGGATCACCATCAGTGCCACAGAGGCCGGAATTGTAAGCGCCAGCGAAATTTCAGAGGCGCGGTTAAACGCGTCGCGCCCTCCTGCATCATCGCCCGCCCGCAGGCGCCGCGACAGATCGGGCAGCAAGACCACACCGATCGCAATGCCGACCACACCCAACGGAAGCTGATAGAGCCTGTCCGCATAGTTGAGCCAGGCCACAGCGCCGTCAAAGAAACTTGCCACCTGACGGCCAACCAGAAGGTTGATCTGCACGACCCCGCCCGCAAGTGCGGCGGGTGCCGCAATCTTCGCGAGTCGTTTGAGTTCCGGCGTCATGCGCGGCCTGCCGATGCGTAAGGCATATCCTGCCCTTTTCGCGGCAACCCAGACAAGGGCCAACTGCGCGATCCCTGCGACAGGCACTGCAAAGGCAAGCGCTTGTCCAAGGTACCTTTGGCCCTCTGGCAGGGCAAAATCGTACCACTGGCCTGCGAACAGCAAAGCGGCGATGAAAATGATGTTCAGCAGGACAGGCGCGCCTGCCGCAGCCGTAAACCGCCCTGTGGCGTTCAACACGCCGGACAGCAAAGCGGACAGAGAGATAAACAGGATATAGGGGAAAGCAATCCTGCCATAGTAAACGGCAAGATCAAAGCGTTCGGACCCCAGAAACCCGCTGGCCATCAATGTGACCAGCGCAGGCATGAACACCACCCCGAGTACCGTAAAAACCGTCAGGATACTGCCAAGCCCGACAAAGGCATCTTGTGCGAACCTGTGTGGGTCATCATCAGCTTCGACTTTCTTGGAAAACATGGGCACAAAGGCCATGTTGAATGCGCCTTCGGCAAAGAACCTGCGAAACAGATTTGGCAGGGAAAAGGCGACAAGAAAAGCCTCTGCCACCGGCCCTGTGCCTAGGTATGCCGCGATCATGATATCGCGCACAAACCCCATCACACGGCTAAGCAGTGTCCAGATACCCACCGTGAAGAAACCGGCCATCAGGCGGATCGGTTTCATGGGTGGCACCCCAAAGTTTTCAAAAACACCGGACCAATTTTCTTACAAGAATTCGTGACCTGCACCCGGCTCACCCTGCGACGGCGCGCGCCGCGCCTTGCGTGATCGCTTCGCGCAGCTTGCGTTCCAGCGCTGCCCGCTTGGCTTCTGAATAATACTTTAGCCCGACCATATCCTTGACATAGAAGGTATCCACAACCTGCTCGCCATAGGTCGCGATGACAGCTGATGCGATATAGACATGGCTGGCCGCCAAAGTCCGCGTCAGGTCATACAACAGACCGGGTCGGTCGCGTGTATCGACCTCGATGATGGTATAGATTTCGGACCCTTCATTGTCGAAACTGATGATCGTCGGCACCTTGAAGGCGCGTTCGCGTTTCTTGATCTTATCTTTGTCCTTAAGCGCCTCGCGCGCGACGACTTCGCCATTCAAGGTCCGTTCGATCATCCGGCGCAGGCGCGGCAGTCGCGCGGCCTCGTAGGGGTTGCCATCATCGTCCTGCACCCAGAATACCGCCGTCGCATAGCCGTCCTTGGAGGTATAAGTGCGGGCATCCACCACATTGGCCCCTACCAACGCAAGCGCACCTGTCATCCGGCTGAACAGACCCGGATGGTCGACCATGGCAAAACAGGCACGGGTGGCATCACGCTCCTCGTCCAGCATCAGGTCGATCTTGACCTCGTCATCAGAAATATCGCGGAGCAAATTCGCAAAGATAAGCTGCGCCCACAGCGGCAGGCCTTGCCAAAAAGGGCCATAGTGACGGCCCATTTCGCGTTTGATGGCCTTGCCGTCCCAATCGGAAATCTCGGCGCGCAATGCCCGCTTTGCTTCGGCTTCGCGGGTTTCGCGGTTGAGGTCTTCAAGGCCGGTCTCAAGTGCTGATTTGGTGGCCTTGTAGAGATTGCGGATCAGCACGGCTTTCCAGTTGTTCCATGTCCCCGGCCCGACGCCCCGAATGTCGCAGACGGTCAGCACGGTCAGCAGATCAAGCCGTTCGACCGATTTCACGGCATTTGCAAAGCCGCGCACCGTGCGCGGTTCCGCGATATCGCGTTTCTGTGCCACGTCCGACAGCAGCAGGTGATACCGGATCAGCCATTCGACTGTTTCGCATTCTTTTTTGTTCAGTCCCAGACGTGGTGCCACTTTGCGGGCGATCTGTGCGCCGAGGATGGAATGATCCTCGTCCTGCCCTTTGCCGATATCATGCAGCAAAAGGGCGACATAGAGAACCTTGCGGTTCACGCCGCGGTCCAGAATACCCGAGGCAACAGGCAGTTCTTCGATCAGTTCCTTGCGCTCGATCTGGGCAAGGTTGCTGATGCATTGGATGATATGTTCGTCGACCGTGTAGTGATGATACATATTGAACTGCATCATCGCCACGATCGGGGCGAATTCGGGGATGAAGGCGGCCAGCACACCCAATTCGTTCATCCGCCGCAAGGCCCGTTCCGGATTGCCGTGTTTGAGCAGAAGGTCGATAAAGATCCGGCGCGCCTCGCGATCCTCGCGCATCTCCGCATCGATCAAGTGAAGGTTGGCAGCTAGCAGTCGCATGGCGTCAGGGTGCAGCAGCGTGCCCGTCCGCAATGCTTCCTCGAAGATCCGCAACATGTTCAGCTTGTCTTGGAAAAAGCCCTTTTCGTCGGCCACGGTCAACCGGTTCTGTTTGATCGCATAGGGAGGTTTTGCACGCTTGCGCCGGGTCAGCAGCTTGAAAAGCATCGGATCGGACTTGGTATGGTTGGCCTCCAGCGCCGTCAGGAAGATGCGGGTCAATTCGCCCACTTTGGTTGCTTGCCGGAAATAGGCCTGCATAAAGTGTTCGACCCCGCGCCGCCCCCCGTGGTCAGTATAGCCCATTGCGGCGGCCACCTCGACCTGCAGATCGAAGGTCAGCTGATCCATGGCCCGCCCCGAAATAAGATGCAGATGGCAGCGGACCGCCCAAAGAAAATCTTCGGCAGTGACAAAGGTTTCGAATTCCTCGGCGGTAAAGACCTTCAGGGCGACCAGATCGGCAGCGTCCTTGACGCCATTCACATATTTGTTGATCCAGAATAGCGATTGCAGGTCACGCAACCCGCCTTTGCCTTCTTTCACATTGGGTTCGACGACATAGCGCTGGCCTCCCTGCTTGCGGTGGCGCGTGGCCCGTTCGGCAAGCTTGGCCTCGATGAATTCACCGGCGCTGTTCTTGAACAGGTCGCTCCAGAGCCGTTCTCCGAGTTTCTTGGCCAGCACTGGGTCACCGGCCAGAAAACGATACTCAACCAGCGACGTCCGTATGGTATAGTCGTCCCTTGCCAGACGGACACAGTCTTTGACGGTGCGGCTGGCATGCCCCACCTTCAGCTTCAGATCCCACAGCATGTAAAGCATCGATTCGATGACGCTCTCGGCCCATGGTGTGATCTTGTAGGGGGTCAGAAAAAGCAGATCGACGTCCGAGAAGGGCGCCATTTCCCCCCGTCCGTAGCCACCGACCGCAATCAGTGACAACCGCTCGCTTTCCGTGGGGTTCGGCACTGGATGAAGGCGCTGGGTTGCCACCTCCAATACGACATGAAGAATTTGGTCGGTCAGCCAACTGTAGGACCTTGTGGTCTGTCTGGCCGCAAACGGCATGTCGCGAAAAGCGCTCGCGATTTCGCGCATACCTTTTTCGCGCGCGATCGTAAGTGCGGCCACCGTTGCCTGACGCACGTCTTTCTCTGAAGGCGACTCTGGAAGGCGCCCCGCAATTTCCGCGTCGACAGCGGCTTTGTCAAAGATGACCGCTGGCGGACAGATCAATGCGTCCTGCGGGTCACTCGCGTGGGCTGCAACCAGCTCAGAAGCCGGGAGCGCCAAAGCTTCTTGGGGCTTGTTCAAGGATTACAACCTGATTGTCTTGGATGGTCGCGACCGCAAGGCCGCGCTGGTTAAGGCCGTTGGGCAAGAGCCGGAAAACGCCTGCTGTGCCACGAAAACCCTGTGGCTGCGTCAATGCGTCTTTGGTCAAAGCACCGGTATTGCCTGCCGCAGCCAAGGCACCGATTGCAGCGATGCCGTCGTAGGCAAGACCAGCCAGAGGATGGGGCGCCGCCCCATAGGTTGCCGCATAGCGGTTCTCGAACAGGGCAGAGGTGCCTTGGTCGGGAATGGCGAAAAGCCCGCCGTCAAGCCCGGGAAGCGCTGCCAGTTGTGGTAACGTATCCCAGCGCGTCAGCCCGATAAACCGGCTGCGCGCCGTGTCCATACCGGCATCGGGCAGGGCCGTTGCAACGATGGGCAGATCGGCATTCGCGCCTGCGGTCGTGAAAACGGCCTGTGCGCCAGAATTGTTGATATTGGCGACAATCCGGCGGGTCGAGGTGAAGATACCCTGCTGCGAGAGCGGATAGCTTTCGATGCCTACCACCTCTGCCCCGTTGGCCTGCACGGCTCTGGTGATCGCATCGCGCCCGACCTGACCGGCAAGGTCGTCGCCATGAAGAACCATGTAACGGCTGATCCCTTGGCGGCTGCCATATTGCACGAGGCGGTCAGCGGTATTCTGGAATGTAGAGCCGAGGACAAAGACGTTGCCACCGGCAAAAGCGGGATTGTTCGAAAAAGCGAGCACATTGACATCGCGCCCGGCGATGGCGACACCGGCGGCGTTTGCAGCTTCGCCATAGAGCGGGCCAATGATGATCTTGGCACCGTCATCGACGGCCTGCCGCGCCGAGACTGCAGCCTGTTCGGGGTTGCCGCCAGCCGTGTTGTAGACACGCAGGTTGATTGTCGCACCCTGCAGGTCCGCAATGGCAAGCCGCGCGGCGTTTTCAAAGTTCCGCGCGAGTTGATTGTCGGTTTCCTGAAGCGACGCACCCGGGACAAGCAGGGCAACTTCGATGGGTTCCGAGGGATTGATTTGCTGACCGACATTGGCATCGGGCGCCAGGGTCACATCTCAGGCGGCCCGCCAAACGCAGGCGGTGAAAACAAAAA
>CAYGMX010000051.1:0-5836 GCA_964351055.1 uncultured Loktanella sp.
CGCAGATCGTCATTACCGCAGGCCAGCTCACTGCAAAGTCAGCCTTGCGCAAGGCCATAGAGGGACATGGCAACGCCATCGCCATCGGGCTGTATGAAGACCCGCCGACGATGGCCGATATCGAACACGGGCTGCGTGACGCCGGCATCGCACTGCCGACGCGTGACGTTCTTGAAATGCTGTTGGGTCTGGCGGGCACGCTAGAGCCGGGTGACTTTCGGCAAACGCTCGAAAAGGTCAGCCTCTACAAACGCGGTGACGACACGCCGCTGAGCATAGAGGATGTCACAGCCAACGCCCCCCAGTCCGCAGAAGTGGATGTCGATGACGTGCTTGACGTCGTGGCAACGGGGCAGGTTGAACGTTTGGGGCCCTTGCTGCGCAATCTTTCAGCGCAGGGTGTCACCCCTGTGACGCTTTGCATCGGGGCGACACGGCATTTTCGCCGCTTGCATGTGGTTGCCGCGGATCCCGGCGGTCCGGCGGCGGGCGCGGGAAGGCTCAGACCACCGGTCTTTGGGCCCAGACGTGACAAGATTGTCCGGCAGGCCAGTCAATGGGGCTGCGATCGCTTGGAAAAAGCGCTGACGGCGCTGACGGATGTAGACCTGCTACTGCGGTCAAAGAATACAGCGCCGCCAGATGCATTGATGGAACGGACACTGATCCGGCTGGCGATCATGGCGCGGCGCTAGGCACCGTCTGAAACGAAAGAAGGCGGGCCAAGGCCCACCTTCCATCAAGATCAAAGATCTGGATTTGTCTTATTCAGCAGCGGCCGCAGCGATCAACAGCGCAGCAAGAACACCGAGAACGATGTATGTTGGGCTGATTGAAGAAGCTGCTGGTGCTGGCTCAACCATCACTACAGGGGCTTCCATTACTTCCTCGCTCATGCCACCAGCGGTGGCGGCGGCGCCGGAAACTGCGATAGCAGCTGCTGCTGCAAGAGTCGTTGTAAAGCGCATATCGGTACTCCATTCATGCACGGGGCGGTATGGTCAAAACGTGACCGGTCCGCATACAGCCTATTGAATCAGGCTAATGCGACGATTCCTAGTACTTTCTTTATGAATAAAGGTCATCCTTTTTCGCGCATCCGCACGACACATGATTTGCGAACACTCCGCTCGCTGTCGTTTTGCGCCTATCACCCAATAAACATTGAGAAAAATCAAACGATTTCCAGTGAAAAACAGCGCTTTGTCTCCTTCTTGCGACATCGCTTCTCTTGACCGGCGATGCTAAAATGCAACAATGATTCTCAATTTTTTATAGGTTCCCCGCGCAAGAATCATACCGCGCGAGAATTTGCTCACGACACTGGTGTCAATCTCGCTTTAAGGTAGCTCGCACGCGCAGGGTTGTCGCGAAAAATCCGCCACAACGACTGCGTCAGCCGCGCTCTTTATCTTTGGCAAAGCGCGCGGCGGCCTGCCCCGCCGCCTGTCCGGTAGCAAGGCAGGCCGTGATCAAATAGCCGCCCGTTGGCGCCTCCCAATCCAGCATTTCACCGGCGCAGAACACGCCGGGGCGGGTTTTGAGCATCAGGTCCACGGTCAACGCCTCGAACCTGACGCCACCCGCTGTCGAGATTGCTTCGTCGATAGGTCGCGGCCCTAGGTGGTGGACCGGCAGCGCCTTTATCAGCGGTGCCAGATCGTCGGGAAAGGGCCTGCCGAATTCAGCCAGCAACGCGCCCCGCAGCGGATCAAACCGCAGCACCTTGCGCAGATGCGTTGTCAGGCTGCTCTTGCCGCGCGGCTTGGCAAGCGCCTTGCGCACCTTGTCCAGCGACCAGTCGGGCAGCAAGTCGATGGTTAGCACAGCCCCTTCACGCATCGCGCGCGACATGGCGTAGATGCCGCCACCCTCGATACCACGTTCGGAAATCACGAATTCCCCGCGGGCCTTTTGTCCGCCCGCAGACAAACCGACCGATTTGGCCGGAGACCCCATAAATCCCGCCATATAAGGTGACCATGCGACGCGAAAACCCATATTTGCGGGCGCAAAGGGCGTAACATCATCTGGCAGGAAGGCCGCCCAGTCCCCGTTTGCACCCAGCCTTGCCCAGCTCGCCCCACCAAGGGCCAGAACGGTCACTTCGGGCGAAATTGCGACGCGACCATCAGGCGTTTCAAAGGCGAGCGCATGGTCCTGCCAGCCTTGCCATTTCCAGCGTGTCCTCCGCTCTATTCCCAGCCCATCCAGACGTGTCAGCCAAGCCCGCAGAAGCGGCGATGCTTTCATCGCTTGGGGAAACACGCGGCCCGTCGTTCCGGTAAAGACCGGCTGACCAAGCGCCTGCGACCAAGCCACGACTTCGTCGGGGCCAAACATCTTCAGTGCGTCTGACAACGCCTCCGGCATCGGCTGACCATAGGCGGCCAGAAATGCGGCGGCAGGCTCTGCCTTGGTGATATTCAACCCTGACTTGCCCGCCATCAGGAACTTGCGCCCGACGGACGGCATCGCATCGGCAACCAGAACTCTCAGCCCGGCCTTGCCCAAGTGCTCGGCTGCCATCAGACCTGCGGGGCCTGCCCCGATGACGACGGCATCGGTCACTTTGGCATCGGGCCTTTCATCTCGATCACGCGGTGCGGATAGGGGATTTCGATATTGTTGTCCTTGAGCGCATTCCACACAAGGAAAAGCACATCAGATGAATACTTGTTCTTGCCGTCATCGATACCGTTCACCCAGAATTCGACACAGAAATCTATCCCGCTGTCACCAAAGCCGCGCAACTCGCAATCGGGACCTTCGGGGTCTTGCAGAACGTCGGGGTGTTTTGACACTGCGGCCTCGATGATCGCGGGAACTTTGTTGATATCCGTGTCATAGCTGACCGAAAAAGCCACTTCGAGTCGGTTAGCAGAGCCGGAATCAGAGTAATTGATAACGCGCGTGGTAATGAAGTCTTCGTTCGGGACAACGATCCAGCGGCCATCGAATGTTTCCAGTATCGTCGCCCGCGCAGTCATCTTGATGATCGTTCCGGCCTCGCCACCGTCCAGTTCAACATAGTCGCCGACAGTTGCTTGCCCCTCGACCATCAAGATCACACCAGAGATAAAGTTCGACGCGATCTTTTGCAGGCCAAAACCAAGGCCGACACCGATGGCACCCCCGATGATGGCCAGGGAGCTTAGACTGATCCCCATGATATTCATCAACACAAGGAACGCGACAGCAAAGATCGCGAACTCTGATGCCTTGATCGCAAGCTGCCGGATTGCGGGCCGCATAGGCTGTTGTTCGATATAGGCCGAAGATTGCGAGTTGGACCACTGGCCGAACCAGAAAAGGATACTCCCCGCGATCAGCCCCCGCACAATGCTGAGCGCGGAAAAGCTGATGTTGCCCAGATTGACCACGGCCTCATCCAGCGCCGTCATCACCTCATCCAAGAAGCCTATCGCATAAAGTGCCGCGACCGGCACCAGAACATACTTGGCGAGTATCCTTAGGAACGGGTCAGTGACGATATGTTTGGCCAATGCACGCGCGGCAAGGAACAGAAAAACCCTTTTGCCAAAAGCAATGACAGCACCGGACCCGAACAGGGAACGGGTGACAGCCTCTCCGATCGCCGTAAAGCCATAGGCCAGCAAAGGCAGCAGAAGCGGTAGGAAAATCAGCGCAAAGCGCCGTGCCTTTGCCAGCATTGTCTGGCTTTCGGGGTCTACCGCCAACAAGGAAATGATACGCGGTGCGATGATCCGGTTGGCAAGGCGCGCCAGCAAGTATGCCCCGATCAGCAACGCAAATTGTGACCAGGCAGCAGGCGACAAAAGCCACCCCTGCGCCAGCACCAAAGCCTGATCAAAAGCACTGCGTGCTTGATCTATCAATGTGTCCGGCCCCATGAATATCCCACCCCTGCAGTTTGACTGCTTTTGCCGCGCAGTTCTGCAAGAAACAAGCCTAAGTCGTCATCGCCTTGATCGCGGCAATATGGGTGCTGTCCGCCGCCAGCACATCGGCGCCGAGCGCCATCGCGCGATCAATCAGGTCTTCTCCGTCAACGATTTGGTCCACAAGCCCCCAGGCTTGTGCTTGCGCTGCTTCTATCTTTTGACCTGCCATCAGGATTTGCTTGGCCCGTGCAGGCCCGATCAACGCCACCAGACGCGCCGGATCAGAGGGCTGCGGCAGAAAGCCGAGTTTCATCACGGGATAAAAGAATTTGGCTGCGGGCACCGCGATCCGCATGTCGCAGGCCAGCACCATCCCGAATGCACCCCCCGCTACTGTCCCGTTGAGCGCGGCAATGCTCAGTCCGGGCAAGGCCGCGATTGCTGCTGAAAGCTGCTCCCAGACAGGATCGGTTGCAAGGCCTGCACGCGCGGCATCCAGATCGGCGCCGGCGCTGAACACGCGGCCTGTTCCGGTCAAGACAAAGAGCTTGGCTGCCTGCGCCGCAGTGGTCATCCGGACCAATTCAACCAGCATGTCGCGCGTCAGCGCCCCGGCTTTGTCAGGGCGGTCAATGGTAACGACCCAACTGTCGCCATCCTGCGTACAGCGGATCAAATCAGGCCGACTTTCTTGCGGATATCGTCCTCGCGTAGACTGACATCGTCGCCCAGATAGCCGTCAGCCTCGACGGTACACATCCACAAGAGCGCCTGCGCAGGCCATTCGGGCGGAATATGCACCGACCAGTCCAACTGGCTGACGGGGTTCATCCCCGATGCCTTGATCTCGCGCTGCATTTGCGTGGCCACGGTACCCGGCGACAGGCCCAAAATCCGCAGACCCTTTTCGCGCGTTTCCTTGTCGGCGGTGCGGGTCAACATGTAGACTGCCGCCTTTGAACTGCAGTAGGCAGACCAGCCCTCGACCGGCCCATGCGCAGCGCCGGACGAGATGTTGATGATCGTTCCATGCCCCTGTGCAATCATTCCGGGTATTGTGGCATGCATGCCGTGCATCACCCCCTTGAGGTTGATGTCGATTGCACGCGACCATGCGTCCGGGTCGGTGTCCTGTAAATGGCCGATCGGCTCGACGGTGCCCGCGTTGTTGATGAGGATATCCAGACCACCAAAGGTTTTGGCCGTAGCCGCAACTGCCGAAGCCATGTCAGAATAGCGCGACACGTCACAGGGGATCGCAATGGCTTTCTCGCCGATTTCGCCGGCAATCTCGGCGATTTCATCCGTGCTGCGGGCAATCAGGGCAACATTGGCCCCCGCCTTTGCAAAGGCATAAGCTGCAGCAGCGCCTATACCACGGCTAGCACCGGTAATGAGGACTGTTTTGCCGTTCATCTTGAAGTTTGTCACTCTGGTCCCTTTCCGACTATGTTCGGGATCGCTACTTAGTGAATCGACGCCGTCGACCTTGAACGCCACAGTAGGAAACCATAGGCCGATGCGAAAGATGCATAACGAAAGGGAATTTGAATGACCTACTCAACTTTCATGCGCAGCGCTGTTTGTCTCGCCGCGTTGATGGCCGGAAATACGGCGCAGGCCGAAGTGACGGCAGCACAGGTTTGGGAAGACTGGAAAGCCCAGTTCGCCCAGTATGGTGAAGAGAACGTCAGTATCGGCGCAGAAGAAACATCCGGCGGGACAGTCACAGTGCGCGATCTTGAGATCAGGTTCTCGGACGAGGATGTGTCGGCCCAGACCGTGATGAGCACGATCGTCTTTGACGAACAGGGCGATGGCACTGTGCGCGTGACGATGGACGACAGCTATCCCGTCACCGTCATCGGTGAAGACGGCGTCGTCATCACGATCGACATCAGCCAGCAAGACCTTGAAATGATCGTGAGCGGTGAACCCGATGCGATGGATTACGACATCACAGCAGGCCA
>CAYGMX010000051.1:5936-11639 GCA_964351055.1 uncultured Loktanella sp.
AAATGATCGTGAGCGGTGAACCCGATGCGATGGATTACGACATCACAGCAGGCCAATATAAAATCGCGCTGCGTGATGTGGTCGATGGTGATGTGACATTCACAGGGGATGCAGAGATCAGCGCTAATGGTATCGATCTGTCCTACAAGACCACTCTGGGCGAGATGCGGGATATCACCTACAGCGGCACCATTTCCTCGGTCGACGTCCTTGTCGATATTCAGGTTCCGGGCGGCGCAGGAGAGTATGTCACAGCAGGTGGCAAGATGACGGGTATGCAAACCCAAGCGGCTGTGACGATGCCGCTTGATGCCAATCTTGATGATCCTGACAGCCTTATCAACGAAGGTTTCGCCTTTGCGGGTGGCTACACCATCGACAAGGCGGACTATGTTTTCGATATCAACGCCGAAGGTGATCAGGCCTCTGGTTCTATCAGTACCGGTGCGTCCACGCTGACAGGGGAAATGAACAGCCAGACCGTCGGGTACGACACAAAGACCATCGACCTTGCGATCAGCATTCTGTCGAGCCAGTTCCCACTGCCAGTTGACATCAGCATCGCAGAGTACGGGGTCGGTTTCCTGATGCCGACCGGCACCTCGGAGGAAGCTTCTGACTTTGCCATGAGCTTTGACATTATCGACCTGTCGATCAGCGACACGATCTGGAACCTCTTTGACGCGGGCAATGTCTTGCCGCGTGATCCGGCAACGATCCAGATCGCACTCGCTGGCAAGGCCAAGGCGCTTTACGACATGTTCGATCCCGCGCAACAAGATGCGCTCGAAAGCGCCGAAATGCCGTACGAACTGTCAGAGGTGACCCTTGAAACGCTCAACATCAATGCAGCAGGGGCTTCGCTTATTGGCAGCGGGGCGTTCACTTTTGACAACAGCGACATGCAGAGCTTTGCACCCCTGCCGCGCCCCGAGGGTGAGGCGCAGGTTGAAATCAACGGTTTCAACGGCCTTCTCGACAACCTTGTCGCAATGGGTCTGGTCCCTGAACAGGACGTGATGGGCGCGCGCATGATGGTTGGGATGTTTGCCCGCGCAACCGGTGACGACCAGATGGAAACAAGCGTCGAAATCGACGCCCAAGGTCAGGTTCGCGTCAACGGCAACCGCGTGCGCTAGCCCTTTGTCACAAACACAGGGCGCAGATGGCGACGTCTGCGCCCTTTTCTTTTGCCCAAGGCGCAGCCTTGCGGCCCGCACCTCTGCGCACTAGGTCAAAGGACAAGTAAAGGATAAAGAATGACCCAATCGCTTTCCGATCTTTCCAGTCAGATATTGCAAGCCGCCAAACAGGCAGGGGCAGATGCCGCCGATGCAATTGCGGTGGATGGCACATCAATCTCCATCACAGTGCGCGCGGGGGCGCTGGAACAGGCAGAGCGGTCCGAGGGGATCGACATCGGCTTGCGGGTCTTTGTCGGCAAGCGACAGGCTTGTGTGTCATCTTCGGACACCAAGCCCCAGACACTTGTGCAGATGGCAGAACGGGCTGTCGCCATGGCCAAGGAAGCCCCCGAGGATCCCCATGCGGGGCTTGCCGATCCATCCCAACTGACCACCAGTATCGACACCGCAGCGCTAGAGCTTTTTGACCCCAGCGATGAACCCGACCCTGCAACGCTGCAGGACGATGCCGCCCGCGCAGAGGCGGCGGCGCTGCGTAATCCCGGGGTTAGTCAGGTGCAATCCGCGTCAGCAGGCTACGGCCGCCGCCGCATTCATCTGGCCGCCAGCAACGGGTTTTCTGCAGGCTATGCGCGCAGCGACCGTGGCCTGTCCTGTGTGGCCATCAGCGGCACAGGGTCCGGTATGGAACGCGACTATGACTATGACAGCCGCGTGTTTCAGGCCGAGCTGCGCGATGCCGATGAAATCGGGCGCATTGCGGCCGAACGCGCGGTGGAGCGCATCGGCGCGAAAAAGCCGCGGACAGGCGCCTATCCGGTCCTTTTCGACGAACGGGTCGCCAGCGCCCTGATCGGGAGCCTGTTGCAGGCGACCAACGGGATGATGATCGCACGTGGTTCGAGTTGGCTGCGCAACGCAATGGGCGAACAGGTTCTGCCCAAGGGTCTTTCGATCATCGAAGACCCCCACCGCGCGCGGGTGACGGGGTCGCGCTTGTTTGATGCAGAAGGCCTTGCCACGGCAAAAAGGGCGATCGTCGATGACGGTATTCTGAAAGGCTGGACACTGGACCTTGCAACAGGACGCAAGCTGGGCCTGCCAAGCACGGCCAACGCCGCGCGCGGCACCGGATCACCCCCTTCGCCCAACCTGACGAATATCGCACTAACCCAAGGCGACAAGAGCCGTGACGCCCTGATCCGAGAAATGGGGACCGGCCTTTTGGTGACGTCGATGATCGGGTCAACCATCAACCCCAATACGGGTGACTATTCGCGCGGGGCCGCCGGATTCTGGGTCGAAAACGGAGAGATCACCTATCCGGTCAACGAATGCACCGTCGCGGGCAATCTGCGTGATATGCTCAAGACGATTGTGCCCGCCAATGACGGGCGGATGCATCTGTCGCGGGTGGTACCCTCTTTGCTGGTTGAAGGGCTGACCCTTGCCGGAGACTGATCTTGATCTGCTGGTCAAGGCCGCCCTGCAAGCAGGCGACATCGCCAGATTGTACTTTGAACAAGACCACGATGTGATCCACAAACCTGACGGTGCCGGACCTGTCACCGCCGGAGACCTTGCTGTCAACGCCATGCTGGAAGGGTTCTTGCAGGCAGCGCGCCCTGACTATGGTTGGTTGTCGGAAGAAACTGAAGACAACCCCGCACGGCTGGGCACCCAGCGCCAGTTTGTTATTGATCCGATCGACGGGACACGGGCCTTCATTGATGGCAACAAGGATTGGGCCCATTCGCTGGCAGTTGTCGAAAACGGGCGTCCGGTCGCGGCGGCTGTCTATTTGCCCATGCGCGAGTTGATGTTTGCGGCAGTCATGAACGAGGGTGCAACGCTGAACGGCCAACCGGTGCATGTCAGCAATGCCGCACTGAAGAACGCAACTGTGCTTGGCTCAAGGCCAAACTTTGACGCCGGGTTCTGGAAAGACGGGCAGACGCCCGCCGTGAAACGTGCATTTCGGTCATCGCTGGCCTATCGGCTTTGTCTGGTTGCGGAAGGGCGTTTTGACGGGATGATAACATTACGGCCCAGTTGGGAATGGGATATCGCGGCAGGTGCACTCATAGCCCAAGAAGCCGGTGCCACCATTACCGACCAGCATGGCGCGGCGCTTCGTTTCAACAACCCCTACCCGCAGGTCCCCGGCGTGCTGACTGCTGGCCCTGCATTGCACGCAGCCCTTGCCGCGCGGCTTGAGCCGCAGCACCCAAACCCCTAGACTGTTTGCAACAGTCTTATGCACAAAGGTTTTATCCATGACACAGCGCCTTCACCTTGTCTTTGGCGGTGAACTGACCGACCCGACCAAAAACGTATTCAAGGACGTCGATGCGATCGACATCGTGGGCATGTTTCCCAACTATGAAACCGCCTATAACGCGTGGAAAGGTGCCGCCCAGCGGACAGTAGACAATGCGCACATGCGTTATTTCATTGCGCATATTCACAGATTGCGCGACGAAGAGGTCAAAGGGTCAAAGACCGAAGAACTGGACCCTTAAGGGCTGTCTCTAGGACATGTGAATGGCAAGATCCCTCACTATTGCGGCTTATCTGGCGGGACTGAGAACGCCCGAGCGCCCGATTAGTCCAGCCAATCAACCGCCACGCCCGACAGGGACGATCATTTGGGCCCGCTGCAGCCGACCTGACCAGCTAACCGCTATCGAAACACTGCGGCGCAAGCTGTCGGAAGATGGTGACCCGATCCACGTTGTCGCAACTCTGCTGCACTGGGAACCCGGACTTGGCGACCTTGCCTTGCCCGAACCACAAGGCAAGACAAATATCCGCGCTTTCATTGCGCACTGGCGCCCATTGATGACGGTTTGGATGTCAGGTGATCTTGACCCGATCCTGCTGGCGGAAATGCGCGCCATCGATATGCCGGTTATTCTGGTTGATGCGACCTCGGATGGACTTGATCATGTTGCAGGAACATGGATGCCCGGTGCGATGCGGTCGCTGCTTTCACAATTCGAGGCCGTGCTTGCGCTTGACAGCCACTCTGCCGAACGGCTGATTCGCGCCGGTACACCCGAAGATACCGTTCTGGTCACCGGTCCTATGGAAGATTGCGCACCGACGCTGCCCTGTAACGAGGTCGAACGCAACGATGTGGCAAAGGCCATCGGCACCCGCCCAGTCTGGCTTGCCGCAGCGACACGGATGGATGAATGTGACCTGCTTAGTCATGCGCATGAGTTTGCAAGCAGACGCGCGCACCGCCTGCTCCTGATTGTTGTGCCAGAAGACAAAGGCATGGCAGTCACCATCGCCGAGAAAATGCAGTTTCACGGGCTGAACGTGGCGCTTCGTTCCAATGAGCCGAAACCATCGGAAGTCACGCAGATCTATGTCATCGACACCGAGGAAGAACTGGGGCTGTGGTACCGGATTTCGCCCATCACCTATCTGGGCGGAACGCTGAATGGCGGTGGATGCCGCGATCCGTTTGAGGCAACCGCTCTTGGCTCTGCGGTTCTCTATGGTCCGCATGTCGCCCCGTTCCAGCGCCATGCGGCCCGTTTGAATGCCGCAGGGGCATCGCGCCTGATACGTTCCGCCAGCGACCTTGGGCCTACTGTCGAGACACTCTTATCGACAGATAAGACGGCTGAAATTGCCCATGCCGCATGGGATGTGACATCGCGCGGCGCAAGCGTCACGAACCGGATTGCCGCATTTATTCTGCTGCGCATCGAAGAACTGGCACAATAGGATGCGCGCGCCCCTGTTCTGGTTTACTTCACCTTATCAGCCAACGCTTCTGGCGCGGAGCCTTGCCCCGCTGGCCGCGCTTTATGCCGCCGCGACAGCGCGTCGTTTGCGCCAGCCTGCCAAGATCAAAGCTGACGTTCCCGTCATCTGTATCGGGAATATCAATGCGGGCGGGACGGGCAAGACGCCCACCACCATCGCCCTGATCGAAAGGCTCAAGGCGCGCGGTCATGTACCCCATGTCGTGTCTCGGGGTTATGGCGGCAACATGAACGGCCCGACCAAGGTCGATGAACGCAGGCACACCGCTGACCAATCCGGCGACGAGCCGCTTTTGCTTGCCGCCTTCGCGCCGACGTGGGTGGCCAAAGATCGGGCCGCAGGGGTGAAATGTGCGCAAGAGGCGGGCGCGGATGTCATCCTTCTGGATGACGGCTTTCAGAACCCCGATGTGGCCAAGGATTTGTCGATCGTCGTGGTCGATGCGATGCGCGGGTTCGGGAACGGGCGGGTCATGCCTGCCGGACCCTTGCGCGAAACTGTCAAGGCGGGCCTGCAACGTGCCGATCTGGTGCTTTCCATCGGACCACCCGCCGCGCAGGACAAGTTCGCCAGCCAATGGTCTTTTGATATCCCGCATCTTGTAGGGCATCTCGCGCCCCTGCCGACAGGTATGCCTTGGCGCGATCTGAATTTGCTCGCTTTCGCGGGAATAGGGCACCCCGAGAAATTCTTTGTCACGCTGCGTGACATGGGGGTCAATCTGGTTCGCGCAGAGGCCTTGGGTGATCACCAGCCGCTGACTGCTGCCCTGATG
>CAYGMX010000052.1:0-11622 GCA_964351055.1 uncultured Loktanella sp.
TGAGTTGGGGTTCCATCAAGGACAGCGCCGTTGACACCGCAGCCCTTGTATCTACGGGTTCAAACGCATCCGCGCCCTTGCGCGCGTAAGACTTGAGCTGCCGTGTGATGGCCCCCATCCGTTCCAGAAGGTCGTCAATACGCTGGAACGAGGATAGCGCTTCTTCGGGGCGCTCCCGCTGTAAAAGTAACCGCGCCCCTGCAAGATAGGTTTTCATCGCTGCCAGTGGCTGGTTCAATTCATGGCTGACGGCGGCCGACATTTCACCCAAAGCCGCTAGTTTGGACGATTGTGCAATCGTCTGTTCGGCCACCTGCAGGGTCTTTTCGACCTTTTCCCGCTCGGCGATTTCCCGCTGGAGCCTGCGGTTCAATGCGCGAAGCTCTGCTGACTCGCGCTGAAAGAAAACAAGCCGCGACGCGGTCTTGCGCGAGGTGGTCCAGAAAAGCAGCGCAAGCAAGATCGCGAATCCCATCACCTCAAGCGCCAGAACACCATTCACCCGCTCGCGGACAGAGGCGTAGGTGGTAAAGCTGACCATCTTCCAGCCTTGATGCGGGACCCGCATTTCACGCCGCAGCACCGCCTCTCCGCGCAGGTAGGCATCAGCAGGCAAGGCGGACCAGCCTTGGGTGGCGCGGATCGCGCGTTCGATGGCCGAAGGTGCCGACTGCCGCGCAAGCGCATCCGCTTCAAGCAGGCCACGCCAGCGCGGTTCTGTCGACATGATGATGATGCCTTCGCTATCGGTCACAAGCACCGCGTCCGACACACCGGCCCAGCCGGTCTCCAGCCGCTGGCCATCGACCTCAACCATGATGACACCGCGCAATTCGCCCTCAGCGACGATCTGGCGGGTATAGACATAAGAGAAAGCCCCCGCCTCATTCTGAAAGGTGGTATAGACGGTCTGGTTGCTGCGCAGCGCGCTCACGAAATAGGGCGTGTTGCGGTGGCTTTCGCCAATCCTGTTGCGGTTAGTTGCAGCAACAACGCGCCCGTCGCGATCAAGCAGGGTCAGCGACGCCGCGCCGATCTCATCCACCAAAGACAACAGACGTGCCGTTGACAGTGAATAATTCCGGTCAACCAAGGCGCGGATCAGATCGGGATCGCGGGCCAGAAGTTGCGGGACAACCGAATTACGCTGCAGTTCATTCATTAGGTTGGTGACGTAAAGCGCCAGCCGGACCTCTGATCTGTTTCTGATGGTTTCCGTAAAACGCTGGGTCAGAAACTGGTTGGAAACATAGATCACGATGACCGCAAACAAGCAGATGACAAGCACAGCAAGGCGAAGATACCACTTGCTGCGACCCTTGCCACCGGTCCCTTTGTTCCAATCTGCCATGCGGAGAGTTTAGAGCGCCGACCGTTTTGCAGCAAGCGGGCAGATCACGCTTGAACGAATTGCCCCACAAGTCCGCGGAAAAGCGCTTGCCCGTCCGTCCCGCCATGCCTTGCATCAACGGCTCTTTCGGGATGGGGCATCATACCCAGCACACGGCGGTTTTCCGACAGCACGCCCGCAATATCGGCAACAGAGCCATTCAGCGGGCTGGCGTAAGTAAAGGCAATGCGGTCATCACCTTGCAACCTGGCAAGGTTGTCGGCGTCCACGGTGTAATTCCCGTCATGATGCGCCACGGGAAATTGCACAATCTCTCCGGCGGCATAGTTTTCGGTAAAGGCGGATGCGGCGGTTTCCACCTGCAACGCCACCGTCTTGCAAATGAACCTCAACCCCGCATTGCGCATCAGCGCGCCGGGCAGCAGGCCAGTCTCTGTGAGCACCTGAAAACCGTTGCAGACACCCAAAACATAACCGCCCCGCCCCGCGTGATCCACGACCGCTTTGCAGATCGGGGATTTCGCCGCGATTGCACCACAGCGCAGGTAATCGCCAAAAGAAAACCCACCCGGAATTGCGACCAGATCAATGCCCTCGGGCAGCGTTGCGTCCTTGTGCCAGACCATACTGACGTCTGCGCCCGCACTCTGCAAAGCAACCGCCATGTCGCGGTCGCAATTCGATCCGGGAAAAACGATGACCGCGGCGCGCATCAGAGCACCTCGATCCGGTAGCTTTCGATGACGGTATTTGCCAAAAGCCTTTCGCACATCTCGGTGATCGTGGCCTCTGATGTCCCGTCGGCCAGATCAAGCTCGATCACCTTGCCCTGCCGCACGCCTGCAACGCCCGCGAAACCCAGCGATCCAAGCGCGTGGCGGACCGCTTCACCCTGCGGGTCCAGGACACCATTCTTCAACATTACATGCACGCGGGCTTTCATCGGCAGGGTCCTTTAGTTCTCAGTTGATCAGTGTCGGTTTGTTGGGGCGATGGGTCACATTGGACGGCATGACGCCCAAGCGTTTGGCGACTTCTGTGTAGGCATCCGTCAGATTGCCCAGATCACGGCGGAACACGTCTTTGTCCAGTCTCTGACCGGTTTCGATATCCCAAAGGCGGCAACTGTCAGGGCTGATCTCGTCAGCCAGTATCAAACGCGGGAATTCATTGTCCCACACGCGGCCAATTTCGATTTTGAAGTCGATCAGCTTGATGCCAACGCCGAACATCACACCCGACATCCAGTCGTTCACGCGCAGCGCAAGGCTGACGATATCGTCCATCTCCTGCTGGTTGGCCCAACCGAAGGCAATGATATATTCCTCTGGAACCAGCGGATCGCCCAGTTTGTCATCCTTGTAGGAAAACTCGACGATCGGGCGGGGCAGCGGTGTGCCTTCTTCAATGCCCATCCGCTTGGCCATCGTGCCCGCCGCGAAATTGCGCACGATCACTTCCAGCGGAATAATCTCGACCTGACGGATCAGTTGTTCGCGCATATTGAGGCGGCGGATAAAATGGGTGGGAATCCCGATCTGGGACAAACCGGTCATGAAGAATTCGCACAGGCGGTTGTTCAACACGCCCTTGCCTTCGATGACCGCTTTCTTTTCGGCGTTGAACGCGGTCGCGTCGTCCTTGAAATACTGGACCAGCGTGCCCGGTTCGGGACCTTCATAAAGGATCTTTGCCTTGCCTTCGTAAATCTTTTTGCGGCGTGCCATGCTCACCCCTTACCCCAAGCGCATGCCCGCCATGGGCCGCGTCTTCTCCGCCTCATAGTGCAAGCCCCCCTTGCGGGCAAGCACCCGTAGGGGCATATCATAGGCAACGGACATGCAAATCACGAGGCCAGACCCATGAGTACCTTCGACGATCGCGAAAATGCGTTTGAGAACAAATTTGCCCACGATGCAGAAATGCAGTTCAAGGCAGAAGCCCGGCGCAACAAGCTTCTGGGGCTTTGGGCTGCGGAACTTTTGGGCAAATCCGGCGATGATGCCGCCGCCTATGCGGTCGAGGTGATTGCCTCCGATTTTGAAGAAGCTGGCGATGAGGACGTCTATCGCAAGGTATCGGGCGATCTGCGCGACAAAGCCGACGAAGCCACGATCCGCACAAAGATGGTTTCCTTGATGGCCGAGGCCAAAGCACAACTCATGAAAGAAGTCTGATTTATCAGCCCCAATTCACTTCAACGCCTCCAGACCGCGCTCACCCCTTGCCAAGCGCGGTCTGCCTGTTTGTTGCATAATGTATATGCATGCTTTGCATTTGCAGTTTCGTCATGGACATGACACCGCAGGTGCAACCCTTTTGACGGAGCCTGTCCCGCGATGACCAACGCCCTTTCCAAACTTCTTGAAACCCGCGACTGGCTGATGGCAGACGGTGCCACAGGGACCAACCTTTTTAACATGGGGTTGATGTCGGGTGACGCGCCGGAAATGTGGAATGTGGATGAAAGCGCCAAGATCACAGCGCTTTACAAGGGTGCAGCCGATTCCGGCAGCGATATCTTTCTGACCAACAGCTTTGGTGCAAATGCCTCGCGGCTCAAACTACACGGGGCAGAGGGGCGGGTGCATGAGTTGAACAAAGTCGCAGCCGCACTTGGCCGCGAAGTGGCCGATGTATCGGGGCGGACGATTGTTGTCGCAGGCTCGGTCGGCCCGACCGGCGAGATCATGGCCCCGATGGGCAGCCTGACCCATGTGCGCGCAGTCGAAATGTTTCATGAACAGGCCGAGGGCCTGAAAGAAGGTGGCGCGGATGTGCTCTGGGTCGAAACGATCAGTGCCGCCGAAGAGTTCGCCGCCGCCGCCGAAGCCTTTGCGCTGGCGGATATGCCATGGTGCGGTACGATGAGCTTTGATACCGCAGGACGCACCATGATGGGTCTAACATCGGCCGATATGGTCAAGAAGGTCGGAAAGATCGCGCACCAACCGCTTGCTTTCGGGGCAAATTGCGGGGTCGGGGCGTCTGATTTGCTGCGGACGGTCCTTGGTTTTGCGGCCGGCGCGCCTGGTCTGCCGATCATTGCAAAGGGCAATGCAGGCATTCCCAAATACCATGATGGGCACATCCACTATGACGGCACACCGGCATTGATGGCAGACTATGCCGTGCTCGCACGCGACTGCGGTGCAACGATCATCGGCGGGTGCTGTGGCACGACGCCGGAGCATCTGGTCGCGATGCGGGCAGCATTGGAAACACGACCCAAAGGCGACCGGCCTTCACTGGAGCAGATTTCCGATGCTCTGGGTGGCTTCTCGTCGGCCTCTGACGGGACAGACGGTGCCGGTCCAGAAGCCTCTCCGCGTCGCGGGCGCCGTAGGCCCACCGGGTAGGATCACCCCCTGAGGGGGCGCTGCCCCCACCGCCTTTGGCGGCCCCCCGAGGTATTTCAGAACAAAAGAAGCGGGTTTCATTTTATTTTAACCGGTTTTGCGCAATCTGCACCAGCGGTACAGGCTGAGGAGCCGATGGCCGTAACGGAAGAAGCCCCGCCCGATCGTGGATCGGTGCGGGGTGATCTTTTGGCCTTTGTCTTCTTTTGTTCAAAAATACCTCCGCCGGAGGCTCCGAGGCTGCGCCGTGCGCCACCCTAGAAAAATGAAAGCTGGTCGCCCGTTGCAGGTGGTTTTGAAAAAAGGTCCACCCGTAACGGCGGTAAACTGCGATCAAGACCAAGTTTGCGTGTCGCCAGTTTGAACCTTTGTTGCATTATCTTGGCCCATTCCCCCTGCCCCGTCATCCGCTTTCCGAATTCCGGATCATAGTCCTTCCCGCCATGCAATTCACGTACCCGTCCCATCACGCGGGTGGCACGGTCGGGATAATGCGCTGTCAACCAGTCGCGGAACAGGCCCGCTACCTCGCGCGGCAAACGCAGCATGATGGAAGAGGCAGCAACCGCACCTGCATCCTTGCTGGCCTGCAGGATCGCTTCAATCTCGTGGTCGGTCAGCGCAGGCACCACAGGCGACACCATGACCCGCACCGGAATACCTGCATCCGCCAGCCTGCGAATGGTGCGCAACCGCGCGGCGGGCAGCGGCACGCGTGGTTCCATGGCCCGCGCGGTCTTCGGATCAAGCGTGGTGATTGAAATACCCACACGCAGCAGACCGTTTGCCGCCATCGGCGCCAGAATATCGATATCCCGTTCGACCAGTGTTCCTTTTGTGACGATCGCAACCGGATGGTTGAAATCTCGCAGAACCTCCAGCACATCACGCATGATTTTGCGCGTTTTTTCAATTGGCTGGTACGGATCGGTATTCGTACCGATTGCAATGGTCTTGGGGACATAGCGAGGGTTTGACAGCTCTTTGCGTAATTGCGCTGCTGCATTGGGCCGCGCGATCAGCTTCGTTTCGAAATCCAGCCCCGCCGACAGGCCTAGAAAGGCATGGCTGGGCCGCGCAAAGCAATAGATGCATCCATGTTCGCACCCGCGATAGGGATTGATGGACCGGTCAAAGGACAGATCTGGCGAGGTGTTGCGCGAAATGATCGACTTTGCCTGTTCGTCCCTCACTTCGGTCCGCAGGACCGGCAAGTCTTCCGTGTTTGCCCAACCGTCATCGACCGCTTCTGCATGAAACCGGTCGAACCGGATATCGGGGTTCGACCCCGCCGCCCGACCCGGTGTGCGAAAAGAGTTTCGATGTGCCCGATGTTCCATAATGGTTATTAGAACATTTCATGAACACAAACAAGGACAGGTCGGTCACGTTCGTGCGAATGTCGGTATTTAGCTGGTAGAAAAAACCGAACCGGCGCACTACTGTCGCAGCAACGCAAATCAAAGGGTTCCGCATGTCCGACCAAGAAGATGACATCATCCTGTCCGAACTGAACGACGAAGACCTTGTCGCACAAATGTTCGATGACCTTTACGACGGCATGAAGGAAGAGATCGAAGAAGGTGTCCATATCCTTCTGGACCGTGGCTGGGCCCCCTACCGTATCCTGACCGAGGCGCTTGTCGGCGGCATGACGATCGTCGGTCATGATTTCCGCGACGGTATTCTTTTCGTGCCAGAAGTTCTTTTGGCAGCCAATGCCATGAAGGGTGGCATGTTCATTCTCAAGCCTCTTCTGGCCGAAACAGGAGCGCCCCGTGTCGGCAAGATGGTGATCGGCACCGTCAAGGGTGACATCCACGATATTGGCAAGAACCTTGTCGGCATGATGATGGAGGGTGCAGGCTTTGAAGTTGTCGACCTTGGCATCAACAACTCGGTGGAGGCATATATGGGCGCTCTCGAGACCGAACAGCCGGACATTCTTGGCATGTCTGCCCTTCTGACGACCACAATGCCTTATATGAAGGTCGTGATTGATACATTGATCGAAAAGGGCATGCGTGACGACTATGTCGTTCTTGTCGGTGGCGCCCCACTGAATGAAGAATTCGGCAAGGCCATTGGCGCGGATGCCTATTGCCGTGACGCCGCGGTTGCGGTGGAAACCGCAAAGACATTCATGGCGCGCAAGCACAACCAGGCGGCAGCGGCGAGCTGATCCTTTTCATCCGGTCCTGTCGTCCCTATTTGTAAGCAAAGGAGGACGACATGCCGCTTGATAAATTTGTCCTGATTATTGTTTGTGTGATCGCGGCCGCGATGGCCACGGTCTATGTGGCTGTGGCTTTGGTCGCGACCACCCAGATGCCATCCGCTTTGGGTCTTGCCGTGTTGAGCCTGATTGCACTTTGCGCCTATGTCGCATGGCGCGTCATCGCCGAACGCCTCAGCAACAAGGATGACGACCACTATGACCGCTTCGAAAACTAATGTGCTGATCACAACAACGGACACAGTTGCCGGTCACGAGATCACACAAGTGATCGGCCTTGTGCGCGGCTCGACGGTGCGTGCCAAGCATATCGGCACTGATATCGTCGCAGGGCTGAAAAACCTCGTGGGCGGCGAAATGACCGGCTATTCCTCACTGATGGCGGGCGCGCGCGAACAGGCGCTGGACCGCATGGTCGCAGAGGCGCGCGCGATGGGCGCAAATGCCGTTGTGGGCTTTCGCATGGAAACCTCGGCCATCATGGCCGGAGCGTCGGAAATCGTGGCCTATGGTACGGCAGTCAGACTGTCATGACCTCGGATGCGACCCTGACCGATGAGGGCCTAGCCCCTTCTGGAAAGGGTCGTGTTCTGTTGATCGCCTGCGGAGCGCTGGCCCGCGAAATCCTTGCGATCAAACAGGCCAATGGTCTGGACCATCTTGACCTGCAATGCCTGCCCGCGATCCTGCATAACCACCCTGACCGGATCGTGCCTGCGATGCGCGATGCTGTGGCCAGATACCGCCATGACTATGAGCAGCTTTTCGTGGTGTATGCTGATTGCGGCACGGGGGGCCAATTGCAGGCCGCATGTGCAGACATGGGGATCGCGATGATCGCGGGGCCGCATTGTTATTCCTTCTTCGAGGGAAATGCGGTTTTTGCAGGCCGTGACGAAATGACGGCATTCTACCTGACCGATTTTCTGGTCCGTCAGTTTGACGCCTTTGTCTGGGAACCGCTGGGGCTTTCCAAGCACCCGCAACTGCGCGACATGTACTTTGGAAATTACGAAAAGCTGGTTTATCAGGCCCAAACCGATGATCCCGCTCTTACGGCCAAGGCGCAAGACTGCGCTGACCGTCTGGGCCTGCGGTTCGAGCGACGGTTTACCGGTTACGGCGATCTGGCACCGGCGCTGACATCCCTGACCTAAACCGCTGCCGCTGCTGTGGTGCGGATCCGTTCGACCATGGCGCGCAATCCGTTGGAGCGCTGCGCAGAGAGATGATCGTTCAGTCCCAGACGCCCAAGTTCCGCCGCCGCGTCAATCTTGCCGATCTCGGCTACGGGGCGATTGTTGTAAAGCGCCAAGAGAACTGCAATCAGCCCCCGCACGATCATGGCATCGCTTTCCCCGCGAAAGGTGAATATGCCGCTTTCGACTTTGGGCACAAGCCAGACCTGACTGGCACAACCATCCACCTTGGTTGCCGGTACCCGCAGCGCGTCTTCCAGCGGGTCCATCGCTTTGCCCATGTCGATGACATGGCGATACCTGTCTTCCCAATCGTCAAGAAATTCAAAGGTATCGACAAGCTCTTCAAAGTCTGGATTGGCCATTGCTACTCTCGTTTACGTCTACGCCTTTGATGTAGGCCCCGCACCCAGCAAGGTCCAGTTCAAAGGGCGACAGTGACGACCTTCTGGCCTTTTACAGCCAATCCAACCTTGCCCTCGCAGAGCATCAAAGCATCATTGCCGAAGACCTCGCGCCGCCAGCCCCTCAGCGCGATCACGTCGCGTTCTCCTGCGGCGAGCGCATCAAGATCGGCAGATGTCGCAATCAGCTTGGGCGCCACCTCTGCGTCATCGGTCTTGGCCTTGAGCAGGACCCTCAGCATATCGGCCAAGGCGGGATTGACCTGCAATTTGGTGCGCGCTGCATCGACCTTGGGCATGTCCTCTGGTCTGACCGCCAATCCGGCCTTGACGCTGGCAAGAATGCCTTCGGCGATATCGCCCTTGCGGGCCTCGCGCAGCAAAAGCCGTGACCGCCCAAGGTCTTGTTCGGACTGGGGTTTGGTTGACGCAAGTTCGACCAGTGCATCATCCTTGAAGACACGGCTTCGCGGCACGTTGCGGCCTTGCGCGTAGGTTTCGCGGAAGCGCGCCAATTCACGCACAATCGCCAGAAACTTGCCCGATTGCGTGCGGGTCTTGACCCGCTTCCACGCATCATCAGGGTGCGCGGCATAGGTCGCGGGATCCTTGAGTACGGCCATTTCCTCTGCCACCCACTTCGTCCGGCCCGATTTGGCCAAACGTTGCGAGAGATATTCATAGATGTCACGCAGGTGGGTCACATCGGCCAGCGCATAGGTTGCCTGTGCCTCTGTCAAAGGGCGGCGCGACCAGTCGGTAAAGCGCGATGATTTGTCCAGTTCGGACTTGGAAATCTTGCGCTCAAGGGTTTCATACCCTGCCTGTTCGCCAAACCCGCAGACCATCGCCGCAACCTGTGTATCGAACAAAGGTTCGGGGATGACACCGGCATCAACAAAGAAAATTTCGAGGTCCTGACGGGCAGCATGAAAGACTTTGACGCAACCATGATCGCGGAACAACGTATAAAGTGGCTCTAGCGATAACCCCTCGGCCAGCGGGTCCACCAGCACGGCATCGGCACCGGCCTCGTCCTGATAGGCCAATTGTACCAGACAAAGCTGCGAGTAATAGGTCCGTTCGCGCAGGAATTCGGTATCGACTGTGACATAGGGGCGCTTGGCGGCCTCCTGACAGAATTCAGCCAAAGCAGCGGTCGTGGTAATTGTTTTCATGCCTGATCCGTCAGTCGCAAAGTGCTTTTCATAAGTTCGTGCAGTGATAGGCGATTGCCGGACCGATGGAAAGCGCCGTCACCCCGTCAGGAAAACTGGGGTCCGGTCTGCTTGGGCAAAGCGGCGCAGCACAGCGGGATAAAGCGCATGTTCAAGAGGCAAGAGCCGAGCTGCAAGGGTGTCTGGCGTGTCTTGTGCCGTAATGGCGATCCGCGCCTGACCAAGGATCGGGCCATCGTCCAAAGCGGCGGTCACTTCGTGGACGGTGCAGCCATGTTCGGTATCCCCCGCGTCCAGCGCGCGCGCATGGGTGTGCAGGCCCTTATATTTTGGCAGTAGCGACGGATGGATGTTGAGCATCCGCCCTGCCCATTTGGCGGTAAACGCCGGCGTCAGGATCCGCATAAAGCCGGCAAGACAGATAATGTCGGGGCGGACCGCCTCAAGCGCATCGTGCAGAGCGGCTTCAAATCCGGCACGGTCATTGCCGTATGGCTTATGGTCGATAGCCCGCGTCGGAATATCCAGGCCTCGCGCCTTGGCCAGACCACCGGCCTGCGGGTCATTGGACAAGACCAGCACGGGCCGCGCGGGGTGATCGCCTTGCATCGACTGCGCAAGGGCCACCATGTTCGACCCGCCCCCCGAAATCAGGATCGCGACGCCTTTGGTCACAAAAGCGTGCCGGAATAACGGACACCCTCACCTTGGGTAACCGACCCGATATGATAGACAGTCTCGCCCGCCTCTGCCAACAAAGCGGTCAAAGCGGCGGCGCGGTCCGCCGCAACGGCAAGGACCATGCCAACACCGGCGTTAAAGGTCTTGAGCAACTCAGGCTCTGCCATGCCGCCGGTTTCAGCGAGCCACCGAAAGACGGGGGGTAAATCCCATGCATCCAGATCAATCTGCGCACCCAATCCTTCGGGCAGCACGCGGGGCAGGTTTTCAGTCAGACCACCGCCTGTAATATGTGCCAGCGCATGCACACCGCCCGCGCGCACAGCAGCCAAAGCCTGCGTGACATAAAGCCGGGTCGGCGCAAGCAAAGCAGCCCCCAGTGTGCCATCGGCAAAGGGGGCCTGATCGTCCCAAGACAGGCCCGACAGTTCGACAATGCGGCGGACCAGCGAATAGCCATTGGAATGGACCCCGTCCGAGGCCAAGCCAAGCAGCACGTCGCCCTCTTGCACACCGCTGGGCAGATCTGCACCACGTTCCATCGCGCCCACGGCAAAGCCCGCAAGATCGAAATCACCACCATGATACATGCCCGGCATCTCGGCTGTTTCGCCGCCGATCAGGGCGCAGCCAGAGGCGGCACAGCCTGCGGCGATGCCTTCAATGATCCGGGTCGCCTGATCCAGTTCCAGCTTGCCAGTAGCGAAATAATCAAGAAAAAACAACGGCTCTGCCCCTTGGCAGACCAAATCGTTGACACACATGGCGACAAGGTCGATGCCGATTGTATCAACATGCCCTGTGTCGATCGCAATCCGCAGCTTGGTGCCGACACCATCAGTGGCCGCGACCAGAATTGGGTCTGTGTACCCTGCCCCTTTCAGATCGAACAGCGCGCCAAAACCACCCAGACCTGCCATCACACCGGGGCGCGCTGTGCGCTTGGCGGCGGGTTTGATCCGTTCGACCAGCGTGTTGCCCGCATCAATATCAACCCCGGCATCAGCGTAGGTCAGGCCATTTTTTCCGGTCATCGGGCAGCTCCTGTCACGTTTTGCGTTCGTTACCGCATCATATGAACAAAGGGAACAGGTATTGGCGCGCGCCCTGCAATCGTAGCTTGACGCAACTGTCCGGTCTGCTAGTCCATTTGCCACGGCGGGCCTGTAGCTCAATTGGTTAGAGCAGAGCGCTCATAACGCTTTGGTTGGGGG